>JALSPE010000073.1 GCA_026986085.1 Campylobacteraceae bacterium
GTAATTTTAAACTCTTCGAAAAACTCTATAATACATGCATTATCATAAATTTTACTAATTTAATTGTTGTGACAGTTTGTGAAGATTAGTATATCTCAATGAATAATTAAGATATAAAAATATTTCATAATGTAATATTTTTGTTAAATTATATTACATTATTCAATATTTTGTGGCTAATGTTTAGATTATCTTAGTTTTCGCACTTAAACAATAACAATCTAGGTATGAAATCTATATAATTTTTACTCTTTGCTCTTTAGGGCTCTATAGTATAACCCTATGCTTGTGGCGTATTGTTTACTTGCGTTGTATCTTGTTATAACTCTATAGTTATGATTACCTAAATATACATCATAATTACTCTTATCTTTTAATCTAATATAGTATGCTTTTGTAGAGTTCCACCAAGAGGGAGCATAGATGCCGTATTGATTTAGAGTATATAGGTTATATAAGCTTCTGTAGCCACTTCTTAAATTTAGATATCTGTTGCCATTAACTTTTGCTTTTGCGACTGGTTGTAGGTTGTTTATCCATCTTTGACGGCTTAAAAATTTGGCTATTGAGCCTATGCAGTCTGCCATGGAGTTTGGGTCTCTTTTGCCGTCTCTATCTAAATCTACACCAAATTTTAGATAGATTGAGGGAACTTGTTGAACGCAACCCATAGCCCCTGCAAATGAGCCTTTTACTTTTAGTGGATTTAGATGCTCTTTTCTTGTTAAGATTAAAAATTTCTCTAGCTGGGATTTGAAGAATCTCTGTTTTCTGTTTTTGTTAAAGCTAAGAGTTACCAAAGAGTCCCATACGCTGTATTCTCCACCATATAGTCCAAATTTGCTCTCTACTCGAATAAAAGATGTAATTATCTCTTTTTCTACGCCATAGAGGGCTTTGGCTCTTTTTAGTGAACGACTGTTCTTTCTCATAAATTGACGACCTAACTCTATACTCTCAGGAATTAAAATTTTTCTTTTATATCTGCTCCAGCTATAATCTGTTGCTCCTTTTAGTGTGCCGTTGTAGCGGTTTAATACACCTTGTAGGTGGTTTGCATTCTCTAAAAGATTTTTAATATAATTTTTATTAAAACCATATTTTATGTGCATTTTATTTATGAATTTTTTGGCTTGTGGAGAGTTGGCATAGTTAAATGAGTATAGATAAAATGGTAACAAAAGTATAATAAGTGTAGCTTTCATGGGTAAACCTTTAAATATTTTATAGAAGTATATCAAAAAATTGTATAACTTTTCATATTTTATGATATAATAATTTTTAGAATATTATTTAGGAGTTAAAATGAGTAGATTTTTATTGATAGCTGTTGCAGGTTTTTCTCTTTTTTTTAGTGGATGTAGTAAAAAGATGCCAGTTGCGCTACCTACATCTCATACAGGTAATACAGTTGTAAATGGAGACACTATTCCAGCAAATGCTGTAAATGTTGGTTCTATTGGTGATGGAGTTAATGGTAGTGGTGGCGCTGTTAATAGTAGCAGTAATGGTTTTAAAAAGGGTGCTGTAAGTTCAAATGGTAAATATTTAGGGGCTGATGGTGTTAGCAAAAGTGGATATAAGTTGTTATACTTTGCAAGTGATTCATATACCCTAGATGATGACCAAATTAATAGATTAATGAGTGATTTACCTAAAATAAAAGAAAAAGTGGCTCAAGGGAAAGTTCTTGTAGAGGGAAATTGTGATGAGTTTGGAACAGATGAGTATAATCATGCTCTAGGTTTAAAGAGAGCAAAAACTGTTAAGAGTTTATTAGTAAATGCAGGTATTGATGCATCTAAGATAGATACTGTAAGTTATGGAGAGAGTAACCCAACTTGCACAATAGATAAACCAGCTTGTCATGCGAAAAATCGTAGAGTTGAGATAAATAATCTTTAAGAGCTTCTCTTCTGGCTCTTAATTTTAAGTTAATTTAAGTAAAATGTATAAGAATTTAGGGAGTAATCTTGCAGAGATTGCAGATAAAAAGTTTGGTCAAAACTTTTTAAAAGATAGCTCAGTTTTATCAAAAATCATCGAATCGATTCCCAATGATGGATTACCCATTGTAGAGATTGGGCCTGGCTTAGGTGATTTAACTAGACAACTTCTAAATGTTGGGCGTGTTAGAGCATATGAGGTAGATAAACGGCTATGTGAATATCTAAAGAGTGAGTTTAAAGAGGCTATTGAAGATGGCAATTTAGAGCTTATTTGCAAAGATATTTTATCAGAGGATGGTAGTTTGTGTGAGGGAAGTTACTCGTTAATTGCAAATTTACCATACTACATAGCTACAAAAATAGTTTTAAATGCATTGCATGATAGTAACTGTAAAAGAGTTATGGTTATGGTTCAAAAAGAGGTTGCAAATAAGTTTGCTGCTAAAGTTGGCGATAGAGATTATAGCTCTTTAGCAATTTTGGCACAATCTGTTGGCAAAGCAGAGATACTCTTTGATGTTCCACCAGAAGCTTTTGTTCCACAACCAAAGGTTACTTCGGCAATTTTATATATTGAGAAGAGTAGCTCCTTAGATGATTTGGAGTTTGAACACTTTTTAAAAGTTGCAACAAAACAGCCAAGAAAAAGAGTATTTAAAAATTTATCTACTAAATATGACAAAAATTTGCTAAGTGAGATATTTGAGAAATTAAATATTAAAAAAGATGCAAGAGTTCACGAATTGGATTTGTCTATACATCATCATCTATATAAAGAATTAAAGGATATATTAGATGAGTCAAGAAGAAAAAAGAGATAATAGTAGTGTAAATAAAGAGAGTTCAAAGCCAAGAGAGAGAGCTAAGAATCCATTTAGAAATAGGAATAAAGAGAATTCAAGTAGCAAACCTGCGCAAACTACTACAAAAGCCAAGAGTGCTCAAGAGAGTCAAAAGAGCGATAAAGCAACTACTGCTTCTAATAGTAATAAAAGTTTTAACAAAAATAGAAACTCTAGCGGAGCAAACAGAAATAGAAGAAGCAATCAAAATAGAAATTCTAACCAATCAAACAGAAGTAACAGTAATAGAAATAGCCAAAACAGGAGCCAGAGAGGCTCTAAAAGAATTAAGATAGATAATACAGTTCCTGAAGAGATGAAAAAGGCTATTATTGAGAGCGAGAGAACTCAAAAGGCTAGAATGGAGCCTTGGAGACAGATTAATATGGCTAGTAAAGGTAAAGTTAGATTTACTCCACTTGGTGGGCTAGGTGAAATTGGTGGAAATATTGCAGTTTTAGAGACTGAGACAACAGCTATTATTATTGATGTTGGTATGAGCTTTCCAGATGAGACGATGCATGGAGTTGATATTTTAGTGCCAGACTTTAGCTACCTACACGCTATTAAAGATAAGATAAAAGCAATTGTAATAACACATGGGCATGAAGATCATATTGGTGCAATTGCTTATTTATTTAAAGAGTTGAAGTTTCCTATTTATGCAACACCACTTGCATTAGCGATGATTGGAAATAAGTTTGATGAACATAGATTAACAGCCGATAAAAAATATTTTAGGTATGTTATAAAAAGAGAGATTTATGAAATTGGAGATATGAAGATAGAGTGGCTACACAATACCCACTCTATTGTAGATGCATGCTCTTTGGCAATTGAGACACCAGCTGGAATTTTAATGCATACAGCTGATTTTAAGATAGATCATACTCCTGTTGATGGATATACTATGGATCTTCATAGATGGGCGCATTATGGGGAGAAGGGGGTATTGTGTCTATTCTCTGACTCTACAAACTCTCACTCTCCGGGCTTTACTAAGAGTGAAATGGTTGTAGGTAAGACATTTGATGAGTTGTTTGAAAAGGCAAATGGAAGAGTTATAATGTCCACCTTTTCATCTAATGTTCACAGAATCTATCAAGCTATGGAGAGAGGTGTAAGGCATGGGCGTAAAATTTGTGTAATTGGGCGTTCTATGGAGAGAAATATAGAGACAACAAGACGCTTAGGCTATATAGATATAGGTGAAGAGCACTTTATTGATGCGCATGAAGTTAATAGATATAATGATGATGAGATTTTGGTTGTAACAACAGGTAGCCAAGGTGAGACTATGGCAGCTCTTAGTCGTATGGCAACAGATGAGCATAGACATATTAAATTAAAGCCATCTGATACCGTTATAATTAGTGCGAGTGCAATTCCTGGAAATGAAGCTAGTGTTTCAAAATTGATGAACCTTTTGTTAAAGAGTGGGGTTACTGTTAGATATAAAGAGTTTAGCGATATTCATGTATCTGGACATGCATCGCAAGAGGAGCAAAAGCTTATTTTAAGACTTGCTCAACCAAAATTCTTCTTGCCTGTGCATGGAGAGTATAACCATATTGCAGCACATGCAAGAACAGCAGTAGCTTGTGGTGTTGATGAGAGAAATATTTTACTAATGAGTGATGGAGACCAAGTTGAGATAACTACAAAGTATCTTAAAAAGGTTAAAACTGTAAAGACTGGTAAGAGATATATTGATAACCAAAGTAATAAAGAGATTTTTTCAGAAGTTGTTAGTGATAGACAAAAATTGGCTACTGAGGGTATTGTAAATATAATTGTTCAAATAGATGCTCAAAAGGGTGCAATGGCTAGTAAGCCTGTAGTTGTAGCTCATGGGTTAGTCTCTAGCAAAGATAATGAGAAACTGGAGAAGTCAATTATAGATTTATTAGATAAGCACTTTGCAACTAGCTCTATAGACAAGAGTGGAAACCCTAAAGTTATAGAAGATGATATTAGAAATATTGTTAGAAAATATATTACTAAACAGTATAAGGGTTATCCATTTATAATTCCTACAGTATTTTTGGTATAGAGTTTATGAAGCCAAGTGATTTTGCAAAAGAGACACTAAAGATAGAAGCAGATGCACTGCTGAGCTCTTGCAATAGGGTTGGAGATGGTTTTGATAAAGCTGTTGAATTAATTTTACAACTTAGGGGTAAATTGGTTGTTATTGGGGTTGGTAAGTCGGGACATATTGGCTCTAAAATTGCAGCAACTTTGGCAAGTACGGGAACTAGCAGCTTCTTTTTGCACCCAGCAGAGGCAATGCATGGCGATTTAGGTATGATTGGTAAAGATGATGGGGTTTTGGCAATTAGCTATAGTGGGGAGAGTGAAGAGCTTACTAATTTACTACCCCATATTAAAAATTTTAATATTCCAATTGTTGGAATGAGTCGCTCAATCAATTCTACTTTAGCTAAATTTAGTGATACTCATATAGATATTAGTGTAGAAAGAGAGGCTTGTCCTTTGGGGATTGCTCCAACTTCTAGCACAACTTTAACTCTGGCTTTAGGCGATGCTTTGGCAGTTGCTTTAATGAAGATTAGAGGCTTTGAGAGAGAGGATTTTGCCAAGTTCCACCCAGCAGGGGCGCTTGGCAAAAGGCTCTATTTAAAAGCTGAACACTTTTTGATAGATAAAGAGTCAATTCCTAGAGTGGATTTGAATATATCTTTAAAAGATGCTATTATACCTATGACAAAGGCAAGATTAGGGAATGTTGTAGTAGAAGATAGAGGAAAGGTTGTTGGTATATTTAGTGATGGGGATTTACGAAGAGCAATGTTAAGAGATGATTTTGATTTTAACTCTCCTATTAGCCGATATATGACAAAGGAGCCATTTACAATAGAAGATGCATCAATATTGGCTGTAGATGCGCTTAGAGTTATAGAGCAGATGAGGTTTCAATTGTTGCTTGTTGTCTCGAAAGATAGAGAGTTAATAGGGGCAATTCATATACATGATTTAATAAAGGCGGGGGTAGAGAGTGAGGATAAATAAGTTTATATCGCACAATACAAAATATTCAAGACGCGAAGCAGATAGGCTAATAGAAGAGGGTAAAGTAAATATAAATAGAGCAGTTATAAAAGATTTTGGGTATATTGTTCAAAAAGATGATAGGGTCTTTTTAAATGGAAAAGAGATACAAAGAAAGGGTGCACAAGAGCTTACTATGGTTGTTTATAATAAACCAAAAGGCTCTTTGGTAACAAAAAAAGATGATAGGGGAAGAACTACAATTTATCATTTGTTGCCTGGAAAATTTAGGCACTTTATGCCTGTTGGAAGGCTTGATTTTGCAAGTGAGGGGCTTTTGCTACTAACAGATAATGTAACAGTTGCTACAAAGTTAATGGAGAGCAAGTTAGCTAGAACTTATAATATTAAGATAGATAAAAAAGTAACTGAAGAGATGATAGAGGCTGCAAGAAGAGGCTTAAACCTAGAAGATGCAACAGCAGGTGGTCATGAGAGTAGCAAGATAAAGTCTATGGAGTTTGCACCATTTTTAGATTTTGCAATAAGAGGAGAGAGCGATAAATTTAGTAAACTCAGAGTTACTATAAATGAGGGTAAAAATAGAGAGTTAAGACGCTTTTTTGCGCACTTTGGGGCAAATATTTTAGATTTAAAAAGGGTTGCCTATGGTTTTATAGAGTTAAATAACTTGCCAGAGAATAAGACAAGATTTTTAACTACAAAAGAGTATGAAACTCTACATAAATATCTAAAGGGGGAGATAGATGAAAACGGTAAAACTATCAACTAAATATAAAACAGAGATGATTGATATTACAGAGTTTGTAAAAGATGAAGTTATAAAGCTAGGAGTTACAAATGGCTTATGCACGGTATTTTGTTCTCATACAACTGCATCTATACTATTTTTTGAGAATCAAGACCCAACTCTCAGAAGAGACTTTTTGGCAAGTTTGAGTCATATAGCACCTACAGATGCAATGTATGCAAGTGGAGATGGCAATGCCTCGGCACATATTAAATCGGCACTTTGTGGACAAAGAGTTGTTTTGCCTGTAGTGAATGGGCAACTATTTTTAGGAGAGTGGCAAGGGATATTTTTTTGTGAATTTGATGGACCAAGAGAAAGAGAGTATCATATTCAAGTGATATAAACCTGAGTTCGACGGAGTATCATAGCCACAGCTTTACAAGGTTAATCTTTGGCTAAATTAAATTTTTGCAGGAGTTTCGTGTTAATTCAAAAAAATTTGAATCGGCATAAGGGAAACCTTGCAAAGCCCAAAGGGAAGCCAAATAATACACAATCTTTCTTAAATAAAATTCTTGAATTACCTACGGGTAGTCCTGCGAATTTGATTTAAAAAACCTTATGTATTCTTTGGCTTCTGTGGCTACGATACTCCGTCGAACTCAGGTTGTAAGTTCATTTTTTTTATAACTATTTAAATGATATGATTATTAAGAGGTTATTTTAAGTAACAAAAGGTTTTAATGGGTGCAAAATTTAGCTATAAAATATAGACCAAAAAATTTTAATGAAATTCTCTCACAAGAGCATTTAGTTGGGAGTAGAGGTATCTTTAGAGGATTTGTTGATAATAATTACTTTCCAAATGCTATATTTTACGGAACTGCCGGATGTGGTAAAACTACACTTGCTAGAGTGATTGCTAAAGAGCTTAAATGGGATTTTTATGAGTTTAATGCAACTACTATTAAGGTAGAGGAGCTTAGATATGTTATTAAGCAATATAAGGGGGCTTTAACTCATCCACTTCTATTTATAGATGAGATACACAGGCTCACTCGCAATCAAGAGGAGGTTCTTTTACCATTTATGGAGAGTGGTGAGATTGTTTTAATTGGGGCTTCTACTGCTAATCCTTATTACTCTTTAAGTTCAGCTTTTCGTTCTCGTAGCCATCTATTTAAGTTAAATTCTATTAAAGATAGCGATATTAAAGTTCTACTTTCAAAGGTTATTGAGAGTGAAAATTTTAGTGTAGATGATGAGGCAATTGAGTATATTGTAAAGAGTTCAAATGGTGATGCTAGAGGAGCTTTGAATTTGCTTGAGAGTGCTGTTATGGCAAGTGATAAAGTTACTCTTGATACTCTAAAAGCAATAAGAGGTGAGGTTTTAAGAGATGGAACATCACAAAGCGATAGTCACTATGAACTAACTTCTGCTATGATTAAGAGTATTAGAGGTAGTGATATTAATGCAGCTTTGTATTATCTTGCAAGATTGATTAGTGAAGGTGAAAATCCGGAATTTATTGCAAGAAGATTAGCAATATTAGCTAGTGAAGATATTGGTAATGCAAATCCAAACGCTTTAAATCTAGCAGCTTCTACTACTACAATTGTCTCTAAAATTGGTTATCCAGAGGCAAGAATCCCACTATCTCAACTTGTAATATATCTTGCATCATCTCCAAAATCTAATAGTTCATACAGAGCGATAAACAGTGCTTTAAAAGCAGTAGAAGATGGCTTGATTTTAAGTGTTCCTAATAATATAAAAACTCACTCTAAAAGCTATATCTATCCTCACGACTTTGGTGGTTATGTAAAGCAAAAGTATTTAGAAAAAGAGTTACAGTTTTATAAAAGTAGTAGTATTGGTTTTGAAAAAACTTTAAATGATTGGATAGAAAAAATTAAAAGAGAAGAGTAGGATAATTGTTCTAATTTATATATTGTATAACTTTATATAATATAAATTGATATTTAATTTCTATTGAAAAAATCGAACTTTATTTTTTAATAATATCTTTTTTAATAAATTATATTTATCATCTTTTAAAATAATAATTATTTATATTATAAAAAAGAGTGTAACTAATGGTATCATATAATAAAATATTATAGTATAATCTCTTATCTTTAAATAGTCTATTTATAAATGAGTGATACTATTGTAATGTAAATTATATAGCGTTAGGAGGTTACACAGTTTTGAATAATAGTAACAGTATAGATGAAACTGCAAACAGAAGAGGCTTTTTGAAAAATATAGCAGCTTCTGTTGTTGCAGCAGGCGCACTCGCTCCAGTTACACTTAGTGCAAAGGATGATCCTGCACTAATTGAAGAACCAGAGTGGGGTAAAAAGCTTGGTTTTCCAGTGGATGCAACTCCATATGGACAACCCTCACCATATGAGCACAATGTAATTAGAAGAGTTCATAAGCTTCTAAGTTCAGGAGATATGTATGCTTCTGTTGCAATGTGTCCTATTCAAGATTTGAGTGGAATTATTACACCAAATGGTCTATTTTTCCATAGATCTCATGGTGGAGCAGCAATTGTTGATCCAAATGAGTATAGATTAGTTATTCATGGTTTGGTTGAAAAACCATTAGTATTAACGCTAGAGCAGTTAAAAAGATACCCAAGTGAGTCTAGAATTCACTTTATTGAGTGTCCAGCAAATGGCTCAACTGAGTGGAGAGCTCCTCAATTTAATACACTTCAATTTATGAAGGGTATGATGAGTTCTGCTGAGTGGACTGGTGTTAAACTTTCGACTCTACTTAAAGATGTTGGTATTAAACCAGAGGCTAAGTGGGTTTTAGCTGAAGGTAGTGATAACTCTCATATGGGTAGAACACTTCCTGTAGAGAAGATTTTAGATGATGCTATGGTTGTTTGGGCTCAAAATGGTGAAGCTCTTCGTCCTGAGCAAGGTTATCCAGTAAGACTTCTTGTTCCAGGTTGGGAGGGTAACTTAAATGTTAAGTGGCTTAAACGACTTGAATTTGGTGATAAACCTTGGCATGCAAAAGAGGAGACATCTAAATATACAATGCTAACTCCATCTGGAAAAGCAATTAGATTCTTCTGGCCAATGGAGGTAAACTCTGTAATTACAAGTCCTTGTCCAGATAAACCTTGGACTGACCTTAAAAAAGGTGATATAGTTGAAATTGAAGGACTTGCATGGACTGGTCAAGGAACTGTAAAAGGTGTTGATATCAGCTTTGATGGTGGTAAAAACTGGGTAGAGGCTAACTTAAAAGGTTTAGTATTACCTAAGTCTTGGACTAGATTTAGCTATATGTATAAGTGGGAAGGTAAGCCAATTCTTCTTAGCTCTAGGGCTTATGATGATGCTGGTTTTGTTCAACCTACTATTGATCAAGAGGTAAAAGTTATGGGCGTTGAGGCAATCTATCACCGTAATGCAATTGTTACATGGGAAGTTAAAGCAAATGGGGAGGTAAATAATGTTCACATTAGAAGTTAAGAAGATATCTAAGGTAGTAGCATTAACTCTATTTGCAGTTACAACTTTTGTGAATGCAGGTGATGTTAAAGATGTAAAAGGTCCATCTTTTAAAGAGAGAGCAATTGATGGTTCTGTAGAGTATAAAGTTAAAGACAACAGTTATGCAGGTGTTTACAAGGTAAACCCTCAAGTTGCTAAAGAGAAAATTAAGTATGGTAGAACACCAAGTAAAACAGAGATTAAAGCTGGTGATATTGATGTTCGTTACGATTGGCAAGGTCTTCCAGATGGGAAGGGTAGCGTAGCAAAAGGTGATGAGTTATTTGAAGCTAAATGTGCTATGTGTCATGGTGATATGGGTAGTGGAGGAAAAGGTTATCCAAAACTAACAGGTGGAGATATAACTACACTTAAAAATCAACTTGTTCATCCAGAAAATGGAGATGAAGGACCAGAGAGGTCTATAGGGGCTTATTGGCCATATGCATCAACACTATGGTGGTATATTAAAACTGGTATGCCTTTCCCTCATCCAATGAGTCTAAGTAATGATGATGTATATGCAATTGTAGCATATCTATTATCTGTAGAAGAGATTCAAATAGATGGAAAAGATTTAGATGATGATTATGTTTTGGATAAAAAGAAATTAATGAAGGTGGTAATGCCTAATGTTAATGGATTCTATCCTGATGTAAATGGAAAAGATGGTCCAATGGTAATGAAGAAGTTTTTAAGTGATCCAAAAAACTATGGAACACCAACTAAAAGATGTATGAAAGATTGTCCAACTGCTAAAGTTGTTCATATTAAAGCATCTCTTAATGATGGTATCACTCCTCCATTATCGGAAAAAAGAGATATGCCTAAAGAGAAGAAGAGTGCAGGTGGTGATAATAAATTTGCAAAACTTTATAAGGCTAAATGTAGTGCTTGTCATGGAAATGATGCAATTGCACCAAAAGTTGGTAAAAAAGATAGCTGGGCTGATAGAATCAAGCAAGGTAAAGATACACTTTACAAACATGCACTTAAAGGCTTTAAAGGTATGCCAGCTAAAGGTGGTAATGCAGATTTAAGCGATGCAGATGTAAAGGGTATTGTTGATTATATGATTGAGCAGTCCAAATAACCAAAAGAAAGGACGGAGTATGAAAAAGGTATTAACAACATTTGCAGTAGTAGCACTAAGTGCTACTTTTGCTAATGCAAATAGTGATTTAGTAAAAGAGGGTGAAAAGATCTTTAATACAAAAAAGATTGGAAACTGTTTTGCTTGTCATGCGGCAAATGGTAAAAAGATTAATGGCCCAGGAAGTTTGGGGCCAAAATTGCAATATTTATCTAGTTGGCCAGAGAAGGCTTTATATGATAAAGTTTATGACCCATATACAACAAATCCAATTTCGGCAATGCCTGCATTTGGAAAAAATGGAGTATTAACAGATAAACAGATTAAAGCAGTAGTTGCTTATTTAAAGACAATTAAATAGTTGTTTATGCAAATATAAAACAAATTAAAAAGGAAAAATAATGGAAAGAAGAAAATTTTTAGGTTTAGGTTTAGGAGCAGCAGCAATCTCTTTAGCGCCAGTTTCATTAATGGCAAAAGATTATAGAAAAGAGTTACCAAAGGTATGGGCTATTAAGAATAAAGATGCTGAGAATGATTTAACAGGAACAAATGAAGCAATTAAAGCAGTATTTGGAAGTGATAAAACAGAAGATGGTAAAATTAAGTTAAAAGCTCCAGATATTGCAGAAAATGGTGCTGTTGTTCCGGTTAATTTTAAATTAGATAAAGCTAGTAAGATAGCTCTTTTCCAAAGTGCAGATCCAGAAGCTTTAGTAGCAATTTGGGACATTCCAGAAGCTGGTATTCCAGATTATGGCGTAAGAATTAAGATGGCAAAAACAGGAACTGTAACAGTAGTTGCAGAAGTTGATGGAAAACTATATAAAGCTAGTAAAGTTGTAAAAGTAACAGCTGGTGGTTGTGGAGGTTGATTTAACCCCACGCAATAGTATTAAAGTAAAAAGCTTTAGGAGTTCCATATAAAAATGGATTTAAGTGTAGCGTAGCTTAGAGAGCTTTGCTCTATAGG
>JALSPE010000074.1 GCA_026986085.1 Campylobacteraceae bacterium
GTAAAATTTATTACTTTTTTTTGGACCCTCGAATTTATTCGAGGCAATAGCTCAAATTAACTTTTTAGCTAAAATATACTCGAATAAATTCGCATGTCCGTATTATTTGAAATTTTTTTATTACTTAGCATAATAATTTATCTTTTACACTTAAATTATTATTATCTATATTTTATACAAAAGTTATCATAGCTCTTTATATTATATGTTGAAATTTTGGAATAGCATATTTATAGGGATTTAAAAAATAAATAGTTCTTGTCAAGATATATGACAATTTTTTATCAGATGTTGTAATAGTATTGTTTAGTTTGAAATTTTAGTTAAGATTTGGTGCGAAAGTTAAATTAGATGATTAAACACAATTTTATAAAGCATTAGTTATTACCTTAACAATTCTTTATGAAAGATATGAAACCTCTAATTTGTAATTTAGTATTAAAGGTTTTTAATCTTTTTAATCATCTTATTTAGTGCATAATCATCTATAACTATATCTCTATTTCCATTAGTAACTTCATATAGATTTGTTACCATCTTTTCAATATTCTTACTTTTTGTTATATGTGGATATAGGGTATTTAAAGCCTCTTCATAGCTATTAAAGTATCTCTCTTTAGAGAAATTAGAGCCTTTTTTTATTCTAAAAAAGCCAGGGACTAAAAGTGCTAAAGCAACCCCTATTAGTATGCCTAAAAATAGAGAAGCTATTAGTGTAGTTAATGGGTAACCACTACTAAATTTTCTTTTATAGTATTGTTTATCAATAAGTATCTCTTCAGCTTTTTTTAACTCACTATTTTCAACACTATTAATGTTTGAAAAATTTTTATTAGATGAAGAGATATTAGAGACAGGATTACCACTACTCTTACTGCTACCTTTACGATTAAGAATAGAAGATATACTATTATTTGTAGATAATTTAACCATAAATGGCTTAGTATCTATATTATAGGTTTTTTTATTATCTGGATTATAGAGTTTAAATCCAATAGATGGTATTGTAAAATCTCTATTTGCAATAAATACATAATCTTGTCTTAAAGTAGATACCTCAATACCATTTACTATTTTTCTCTCTACTATTGGCTCCTCTTTATATACAGTTATATTACCTATTTCTATCTTGGGTAATTTAAAGTTATCTAAGTTTCCTATACCAATAACTTTTATAGTATATTTAAATGGTTTATTTCTTTTTGCTTTATGACTCTTAGCATAAGTTTCTATCTTAAACTTTCCAACCAAATCAACATCTTTAGGTATTTTATGCACTAAAATTTCTAAACTATTTGTAGATAACTTTCGCCAATCAACATCTGCCCCAAAAAATCCAAAAGGTGTTTGAGTTTGAGATGTTACTACTATACCAATTTCAGCACGAGCTGGTTTAATTTTTAATTTTCCTGCTCTATTGGCTTTTACCATATACTCTATTGTTCTAACTAAGCTATCACTTCTCTCTTCTATCTTTCCCTCACCAATTGGTTCAGCACTAAATCCATTAAACTTTGGGGGAAAGTATTTTAAATTAGCACCACTTAAAGATATAGGCTCAACAAGAGTTACTTTTACAATAAACTCTTCTCCAACAGATAAATCTTTTTTATTGCTTTTCATTGTAAATATAAATTTTTTAGGGTCTGCTATAGAGCTATTATTCTCTTTTTGTATAGTATTTTTTAAATTTATACTACTTTTGCTCTTTTCTTTTATTCTCTTTATATCTTTTTTTACATTCTTACTATTTTCAACTTCAATCTTATTTTTTGTATCTATTTTTTTAGGTTTATCTATCTTTTTTATCTCTTGCTTTTGTGGTTTTTTATCACTTTTACTACTTGACGCTACCTTGACTCTAAATGGCACTGTTTTATAATCTTTGTTATCAATTTTAATAGTAAAACTTGCTATATCAAAACTCTTTTGTGGAGCTATCTTAAATGTAATGTATTTTTTTACCAATTTTTCTTTTTTACCATTTATATCAATCTCTCTACTGCTTTGAGCAAATTTTTTAGATATTACCTTAACTCCACCTATAGTATTAATAGTTGAAAATTTAACTTTTGAGCCTTTTTTTACTTCTGCTCCAATTAAAATATCTATTTTTTCACCAGCTTTTATATCTTTTTGTTTTACAGAGACAAAGACTCTAGGAACTTTAGATATTGCAAATGCACTAAAGAGCATTATTAAAAATAGTGCTATAATTTTTTTCATATTCTCTCCTACCATGGTTTTAATTCTATCTTGATTTTACTACTCTCATTTCTATCTAATCTATACATAATTACAGGAACTTTTTTACCTTTTAAAGAGTTCTTTAGCATCTTTTTAAGATGACTTTTTAAACTCTTTTCTTGCTCTAGCTTTTTTAATTTTTTAAGCTCATCTTTCGTTAATTTGCTACTCGTTTGACTCTTTTTATCTATCTTTTTAGATTTTTTGTTATTTTTAGAATTTTTACCCTTATCTTTACCCTTTTTATTGCTCTTTTTGGTATCTTTTTTCCTCTTTTTAGGTTTATATTTCATCTTATATGCTAACTCTAAATTATGCTTTACATCATCGCTATTATCAATTTTTAAAGCATATTTATATGCTAATATAGCACTATCGTAATCTTTTAATTTAAAGTAGCAATTTCCTAAATTGTATCTTCTCTCTAATTCATTAACCTTGCCACCTAAAGAGCGTTTATAATATTTTATAGCCTCTTTATATCTAGCTAATTTATATAGTGTATTTGCAATATTGTAATTTAACTCAGGCTCATCTTTGTTTAAAGATTTAAATAGTTTTAAAGATTTACTATAATTACCATTTAAATAGTCTTGTTTTGCCCTATCAATTTTTTGAAAGTCTAGAAGTGAAGCTTCAAGAGAGCCAATTAACAACAAAGAGAGAACAAGTTTACCTATCATCAACTCTCCTTTCTGATATATCTCTAAACAGCTCTTCTCTTTTTGGTATAGAGCTAAATGCAATAAGTAGTAATAAGATAGAAACAATAAGTGGATAGTAAAATAATTCAACTTTATTTTGGATTTTTAATATCTTTTTTCCATTATATTGAGCCAAATTACTATCTATAGATTTTGCCAACCTATCTATATCTTTATCTCCATACTCTGCTATAATATAATCTCCGCCACTCTCTTTTGAAATTTTAGCTAACTCATCATTAATTTTGTTTATGATAATTTTTTCATCTTTTAAAATAGCTTTGCCTTTACTATCAAGAATAGCTCCCCCCTCTTTTGTTCCAATTATTATAGAGTAGAGTTTTATATTATTTTTCTTAATTACCTTTTTAAACTCTTTTAAATCTCCTTTTTCTCCACCATCACTAACTAATATCAATATCTTGCTATCTCTATCTTTTAATTTGCTACTAACAATATTGGCTAAAGCTGAAAAGTTAGAAGATGTTTGCAGGTAATCTATCGTTATTCCATCTATAACCTCTTTTAAAGTATCTTTATCTCGAGTCATTGGTGAGACAAGGTATATATCATTAGAGAAAGTTAATATCATAGCTTCATCATCAACTAGCCTTTCTAGCAACTCTTTTATTTTAGTTTTTGCAAACTCTAACCTATTTGGATATCTATCTTTTGTTCTCATAGATGCAGAAATATCAAGAGCAATAACACTATTTAAGCCACTTAACTCTACCTCTTTTTCTCCCTTTAAAATATATGGATGACCAATTGCTATTATCATGAGTAAAATTGCTATAAAAATTACCAAGTTTCTTAATCTACTGCTTAAACCACTACCTTCTACTTTTATTCTATCGAGAGTTTCCTTTGGAAATACTCTCTCTACACCCTCTTTATTGGTTAAAACCAAAAATGCAAAAAGTGCAAATGGAACTAGTAGTAAAAGCATTAATGGTATATTTTCAAAACTCATTTGGCAATCCCTTTTGCACTCTTATAATATACAAAAAGTAGCAGAAATATAATAGATATAATAAGTGGAAAGTAATAGTAGTAGGTATATTTTTTATAACTTTCACCCTTCATTTTAGATGTTTCACTCTTATCAATCTCTTTGTATATTTTATTTAAAGCAAAGCTATTAGATGCTAAAAAAAAGTTACCTCTTCCTGCTTTTGCTAACTCTTTTAATTTTGGAACATTCAAATCATCATACTCCCCTACTCCAACAATATAGAGTTTAATTGTAGATTTAGAGATAGCATTTTTTAAATCTTTATAAGTAGTATAACTCATATTATCTGCACCATCAGTTAAAAGAATAGCTATTTTACTCTTTGCATCAGAGTTTTCTAAAATATAGGTTGCTTGTGCAAGTGCATCATATATCGCAGTTCTGCTACCTACTATTCCGACTCTTTGCTTTTTTATTATATTTTGCAAATAATTTTTATCAAATGTTAGAGGAGATGCAATAAATGCACTACTAGAGAAGTTTATTACCCCAATTCTATCATTTGGTCTCTCTTTTATAAAGTTAGATATTACATCAATTACAATATTAAATTTATCTTTTTCCAAATTTTCAAGGTCAAACCCTCTATCTAGCATAGATTTACTAGAGTCTAGGATAAGCATAATATCTCTTGCCTCTTTTTTAATATTATTAAACTTTTCAACCTTAACAGGAGATGCCAATGCAGTAATTAGAGCTAAAATACCTATCCATTTAAATATATCAATCCATCGACTCTTAACACTCTTTTTACCAATTAAAAAATGAATATATGGAAGATATATAGCTAAAGATTTAGCAGGACACTTTTTAAAACATAGCCAAAAGAGCCCAATTAATAAAAAGAGGTATGGAAATTCAAAACTATAATGACTCATCACACACCTGCTTATATAGATTGTAGTAATTTATTGTTTCATCATCTACTGTAACTATATCTTTTTTATATTTATATCTATCTAATCTAACTCTAAGCTGCTCATATAACTCTTTTTGGCGTCTATCTTTTGCCAAAACTGCACCATATTTTGTAGCAAGATATGCCGCCTCTTTTGGTTTATTCCAATCTACACTGGAGTATTTATAAAAGTAATACTTATTACAGTTTATAGAACAGTTTTTTATGCTGTATTTATATGCCAATTTAAATAGTTTATATGCTATAAATATGGATAGAACTATGGTTGTTAAGAGTAGTATAAATGAGTAGTCAGAAACTTCAACTAATGGCTTTATATCTCTTAAAGAATTACTCATTTTAACCTCTTTAAAAGTTGCAGATATGGGTCTTGGTTTGTATATACTTTAATAACTCTAGCACCAACTTCTCTTAAGTGTTTAAATAGCTTTTTATCATTCTCTAAAAGTGCCTCTTTATATATTTTTATTGTCTCTTCGTCTAAGTTTCCACTAAAACTATCTAAATAACCTGGGTCTATTAATCTTATCTCTCCCATTGGCTTAATATTCTCCAAAAAGTGGTCTCTTACAACAATCACAACTAAATCGTGCTTTTTTGCGAGTATAGATAGATTATAATCTCCTACAAAATCACCAACCATAAAAAGAAGGGATTTTTTTCTTATATATTTATTTAAATCAGAACTCCAATCTTTAAAGTTAGCAGGTTTTCCCAAAACATCAAATTTTGCTAACTCTTCAATCTCTTTATTGACTGCATACACCTTTTTAGATGGTTTACTTTTTCTATATAATTTATCAGCATACAAAATGTGACTAAATAGGTCTCTATTTTTAATAGCAGAGTAACCTAATATAGCAACCAACTCTATTATATACTCATATTTTGGCTTTTTAACTCCAAAATATGTTGAACCACTCAAAAGTGATGATATAACTACATTAAGTTCCCTCTCTTCATTATAGACTTTAATATATGGCTTACCACTATTTTTTGCAGTTGTTTTCCAATCTATTTTTCTAACATCATCACCATATTGATACTCTCTTAACTCTGCAAATTCAAAGCCTTCACCATGAAATTTACTTAAATTATTTCCACTAAGTGACCCAAAGACCTGTTTTCTTGCCTTTAGGCTTATCTCTTTTGCTCTACTCTTTTTCATTAAGGTATAGGAACTGCTGCTAAGACTTTTTCTATTATATCATCTTGTGTTACACCTTCAGCTTGAGCTTCATAACTTAATATTATTCTATGTCTTAGTATCTCTTTGGCAATATAGGCAATCTCAATAGGAGAGACAAAATCTTGACCCTTTATATATGCAACTGCTCTACTCGCTTTATACATATCGATACTCGCTCTTGGACTTGCGCCAAATTCGATATACTCTTTAATATCTTCTAAGCCATATCTAGTAGGTTCACGAGTTGCAAATACCAGTTCTACAATATATTTTTCTACCTCTGGATCTAGATGAACTTTCAATGCTTCTTCTCCAACTCTCATTAACTCTTTTGCATCTGCAACTTGTTCAATATTGCCAAAAGTTCCATTAGAAGCTCTTCTTGCAATCTCTAACTCTTCTGCTCTTGTATTGTAACCTGCTACAACTTTCATTAAAAATCTATCTAGTTGAGCTTCAGGCAATTCATATGCCCCCTCTTGCTCAACTGGGTTTTGTGTAGCCATAACTAAAAATGGCAAATCTAATTTGAATGTATCATCACCTATTGTTACTTGACGCTCTTGCATAACTTCTAACAAAGCAGATTGAACTTTTGCAGGAGCTCTATTTATCTCATCGGCTAGTAGTAAATTTGTAAAAACTGGTCCATGTTTAATTTTAAAACTATTATTACTTGGGTCAAAAATTTCTGTTCCTATAATATCACTAGGTAGTAAATCAGGAGTAAATTGGACTCTCTTAAAATCTAAACCCAAAGATTTTGCCAATGCATTAATAGTTGTGGTTTTAGCAAGACCTGGAACACCTTCTAAAAGTATATGCCCTTGACATATAAGCCCTATAAGAAGAGACTCTACCATCTTATCTTGCCCTACTACAACTTTGTGAACCTCTTGTCTTATTCTATTAATTGTCTCCAATAGATGCTCCTAAATTTTGACTAAAATTTAATCCCAAATTATCTAATACAAATTACCAAATTGATAACCCTAATAGAAAATTTAAGATTTTATAATTATATATAATTTTACCACTATATTATTAATTGTTTATTAATAGAACACTCTAGGCTTCTTTCATAATTGAGTTTTGCAAGAAGTCTAATAAGTTAATTAAGTTTTATTAATATGTCCTATTTAGTAACATAATTATTTATTATAATCAAACTTTTTTACCACTTTCCTTGATAATATTTAAATTATTATGATACTATTACATAAATTAATTATATAGATAGTTATTTAAATATATTTAAAATACTTATCATTATGATTAATAAAACTTTAAGAAATAAGGAGTTTCTTCTATTATGAAACAAAACAACTACTGGTCGCCAGTAATAGCTGGTATAATACTTGGGATAGCACTGTTTATAAGCTTTATAGTTGCAGGTCAAGGTATGGGTGCAAGTGGAGCATTTGCAAGAGCTACTGCTCAAATTGCCTATACAATAGACCCAGATTTTGCAAAAAATGCATATGCTGCAAAGTATCTACATAGTGGAGATGCTTTAACAAATTGGACAGCAATAGAAGTTGTTGGTATATTTATAGGTGGTTTTATAAGTGCACTACTTGCAAAAAGAATAAAACCAGAAATTACTAGAGCAAAAGGTTACTCTAGCTTTAAAAGATTATTTTTTGCATTTTTTGGTGGTATCTTAGTTGCAGTAGGAACAAGGTTTGCTAGAGGATGCACAAGTGGTCAAGCATTAGATGGAGCAGCAGCTATGAGTGCAGGTTCTTGGATATTTATGTTAGCAGCATTTGGTGCAGGTTTTTTAGTATCATTTTTATTTAAAAAACAGTGGAAAGGTGTTGAGTAATGGATAATATAGTATTACCTCTATTTACAAGTGGTTTCATGGATAACCATATGAATTTACTTTTAGCTATTGCTATTGGTATAATGTTTGGTTTTATATTAGAGAGGGCTGGTTTTGCAACAGCTGGACATATTGCTCCAATATTCTATTTTAAAAATTTAATGGTTGCAAAAGTTATGGTAAGTGCCATTGTAACAGCAGCTACACTTATTTTTTTAGGAGTAATCTTTGGCTATATAGATTACAATAATATATTTATACCATCTACTTATATCTATGCATATCTAGTTGGTGGTCTTATATTTGGAGTGGGTATGGTTATGAGTGGTTGGTGTCCAGGAACTGCTGTAACTGGTATAGCAACTCTTAAAATAGATGCTATAGTTTTTGCATTAGGTTTATTTGTAGGAATGTATTTCTATTTTGAAATTTATGATGGGTATGAAGCAGTTAGAGAGTTAGCAAATAGTCACAATCTTGGTAGATTTACAATTAACAAACTATTTGGTAGTGATGATATAAGAGTATCATATATTGTAACTTTGATTGCATCATTTGGGCTATTAGCTTTTGTAACAATAATTAAAAAGATTATAGATAGTAAGGGAGAAAATTAAATGAGTAAAATAGTATCAGCAGTAGGTTTAGGATTAATTGTTGCAGCTGGAGCTTTAGCTGCTATATCAACTAATTACGAGACACAAGTAGAAGCGAATAAAAAGCTATGTGCAACATATATAACAAATGCCAAAGATGCACTTAAAAGTGGAGATAAAGATAAAGCAAATAGCTTTTTAGATAAAGCTTTTAAACTTGATCCAAAGAATAAAACACTGTTTGAAGTTGCAAAAGAGATAAATGGTGCAACTGCTGCGCAACCAGCTACAGGTGAAAAACCAAAAGCTAAGAAGAAGATATCTATTGATTTAGGTTGCTAAAGCAAAAATATGCAATAGAATTTACTAAATATAATTTTAGATTTAAAATTATATTTAGAGTGAGTTAGGCTTTAAGCCTTTTTATAAAAAATAAAAGGCTTAAAGGGTAGTTCCCAAAAAAATAAATTACTTTAGGAGTAACGAATGAACTTATCAACAAAATTATTAGCAATTGGTGCTGCAATAGCATTAACAACTGGTGCAGCTTATGCTGCAGATAAGCCAACAAACCCAAAAAAACAAACTACGCTTAATCAATATCTAAGTGCAAAAGAGGTTCCTGCATTTTTAGAAAAAAATAAAGGTAAAACTGTATTTATTGATGTTAGAACACCAGCAGAGATTGAATTTGTAGGTCATGCTGAAGGAATAGACAAAAATATTCCAATTGCATATAGAATCTATACAAAATTTGATGAGAAAAAACATAGATATGGAACAATGATTAACCAAAAATTTGTAGATGAAGTAGATGCACTAGTAAAAGAGAAGGGCTTAACAAAAGATAATGCAAAACTTGTATTAATTTGTAGAAGTGGTGATAGAAGTGCAGCATCTAGTAAACTTTTAGCTAAACAAGGTTATAAAACTGTTTATACAGTAATAGATGGCTTTGAAGGAGATAAAGGTAAAGAGTCTCACAAAAGAGATGTTAATGGATGGAAAAATGCAGGTAACAAGTGGACATATAAAAATGATAAAAAAATTATGGACTTCTCTAAGCCTGTAAAAGTAGAACAATAATCTACCAACTTGGGGCTTTGCCTCAGGTAATGTATAATTTTTTAATTTGCACCTTCTCATTTAGATCTAAATTCTAATATTCTGATATAATATCAAAACAATATTTTAAAGGCAACTAATATATAATGAAAATAGTTTTTCTTATTATGCTACCACTACTTATATTTGCACAGGAGTCTTGTTTAACTTGTCACTCTAACACTACAAATATAGACCCCTATCATGATGTTAAATCTATGGGGTGTGCTAGTTGCCATGGTGGAGATATAAAAACTTTTACAAAAGAGTTGGCACATAAAAACATGGTAATAGATCCAGCAAGGCTTGAACATGCACAAATATTTTGTGCTAAGTGCCACAAAGAGATAGTTCATAGAGTTAGCAAATCTATAATGAATACACAAAGTGGAATTTTAGATGTGCTTCGCTACCAATTTAAAGAGAGAAAAAGTATTTCTCAAAGTGGTGGTATAGCAGATTTAAAAAAGATACCAAGTTCAAAATTGACTCTAGCAGAAGATCACTTCTCTAAAATGTGTGCAGCTTGTCATATTAATCAAGATGAAAATATATTTAAAAAAGCTGGTATTGTAAAGAGAGGTGGGGGCTGTGTAGATTGCCATAGAGTAAGCAAAGGTATAATCTACAAAGGTAAACATCCAAAAATTATACACCCAAAAATGAGTATAAAAATTCCATCTAGCAATTGTTTAAAGTGCCATAATCGCTCTAACAGAATAGGACTTAGCTATTTTGGAAAATTTGAGAGTGAGGGGTATGGAACGCCATATAAAGATGGAAAATTAACCCACAAAGTAGATAAAAATAGATACTACTACGACTTACCAGCAGATATACACCACTCTAATAAAAGTAAATTAGATTGTATAGATTGCCACACCGAAAAGGGAGTAATGGGAGATGGTAAAACTCACCTACATATGGAGGATGCAGTAGATATAAGTTGTGCCGATTGTCACAATCCAACTTTTGATAAATCTAGCAAATATCCAAAAGCCTCTTTGCTTAGTGCTTTGCATAATATACCTCTAGCTAAAGATATAGCCATAAGTAGAAGAAAGGGTAGTCCACTCTATAATATAGCAAAAGATGGAAAAAAAACTACACTATATAGAAAAAGAGATGGAAAAAAATTTATAATTAAACCTCTAATTGACAAGCCTTATCATACAAGCCCAATGCACCAAAGATTAGATTGCACTGCATGTCATAGTAAATGGACTCCAAGTTGCTATGGGTGTCACGAAGTCTATTTTAAAGATGGTAAACAGTATGATTGGATTAAGAAAAGAGCAACTAATGGACAGTGGCTAGAGTTAAGAAGTTACCTTCGTTATGAAACACCAGCTCTAGCAATTGGGTATAATAAAAAAATAATGCCAACAGCCCCTGGTTGTCAAGTATTAATGGATATTTACGAAAAAAATGGAACCCATAAAAAGCCGTTTCACTCTTTTGCATATGCAGCATGGGACCCACACACAACAAGCAAAGAGTCAAGAAGTTGCAAAGATTGCCATTTTAAGCCACAAGCAATTGGGCTAGGGGCTGGGAGATTAGATATAAAAAGTGGTAATATTACATTTACCCCACTCTATCAAAGTCAAAAAAATGGCTTACCAATAGAGTATCCAATAGATGCTCTTATAGATAAAAGTGGCAAAGAGTTTCAAACTTTCTCGAGAGAGAGTGCCAGAGGTTTTAATCAACAAGAGGTTAAAAAAATAGTAAATGCTTATAAGTGTATAATTTGCCACGATAAGTGGAGCGATAATATTTATAGAGATTTCAATATGAGTAAAAAGATGTTTAAAGACAAAAAGACAAAATGCTCAAGAGAGTTGATAAAATGAAAATATTTATAATTCTATTTTTAATAACATTTGCTAATGCCAACAGTTGTATAAATTGCCATAAAGAGCAATTAATTAAATGTAAAAGCTCTAAACACTTTAGTATGAGTGGGGCTATAAATATTACCCGTAAAGCTTTTGGTATTAAAGATAGTAATTTCACTTTACAGACTCTACCAGAGGCTAAAATAGATATTAAAGAACCTAAAGATATTGTAGATGATATCCTAAGAAGAAAGTGTTTAAGGTGTCACTTAACTTCCAAACAGCTTAATCCAACACAAAATTTGTGTCTTGCTTGTCACAATAGCCACACCAATAAAAATGATGCATTCAAGGCAAAACCAACTCAAACTAAATGTTTAAATTGTCATAAGGGAGAGTATATTGGAAGCGACTACTTAGGGCGTTTTCCACACGATTATGATGAGAGTTACAGAAGCCCAATTGGAAAAAATGGAGAGTTTCCACCAAGCAAAGATGGAATAGATTACCACTATTTACAAGAGGATATTCACCATAAAGCTGGGCTAAGTTGCACTAGTTGCCACAAGGGTAAAAATTGGGAGAGAATAAGTTGCCTATCTTGCCATAAAAATATATCTCCTAAAAATCATAAAAGTTACCATAAAAGTATAAGTTGTTCTGCTTGTCATAGCTCTTGGATT
>JALSPE010000075.1 GCA_026986085.1 Campylobacteraceae bacterium
TACAAAATAGTAATTACCCTAAAAAAGGAATATTTAGAACTAAAATAATATTTAATAAAGATGGCAATATATTAATCGATTTTTATCCTTATATTAAAAGAGAGATAAAAACTCTAGCTATTGTTGAGTCAAATATAGATTATAAATATAAATATTTAGATAGGAGTTTAATTGATTTGATAAAAAATAACTTTCGAAATTATGATGAAGTAATATTAACCAACAATGGATATCTTAAAGATAGTTCAATTGCAAATATTGCTCTTTATCATAAAAAATTAAAAGAGTGGCATACGCCTAAAGAACCTATTTTAAAAGGAACTACTCTACAAAGGTATTTAGAAGAGAAAAAATTAATAAAAAAAATGATACACTATACAGATTTAAAAAACTACACATTAATAGCAACACTTAATGCTATGGTAGATTTTAATATATTAAAAGGATAGAGAATGGATATCTACGAGAAAGATAGCTATAGAGATTTGGTTGTAAAAAATTGTTATAACGCATTAGAGTTTTTACTTAAAGAGGGGTTAGATTTTGCACTTGCTTCGTTTACCAATGTAATAGAATTTAATCCACCAATACCTACAGAAATTGCAGAATTTGACGAGAGTGCACTCTTTGTAATTGCAAATTATACAAAAGATAGCACACATTTAACAAAAACCCATATATCATTTGAAGCAGGATTTGGAGATAGTAACTTTGGCTCAACATTAACAATTCCACTAGAGGCAATTATGCAATTGATTATAGACGAAGATATTATCCATATAAGCTATTATGAGCCAAAGGTAAAAGTAGATAAAAACTCTATGGATTTGCTATTAAATAACCCAGAAAATCAGAAGCTTTTAAAAAAAAGAGCAAATAAAAAGTAACAAAATAGCTAAATTATTAATTTTTTGTTTACTTTTATAAGAATTTTGTTAATTTATTTGACTTTTTTTAAAAAAGTATGTTATACTTGCATTGTAAACAAAAAAACAAGGAGATTTACAATGAAAAAAGGTCTATTATTATCTGTAGTTGCTACAGGATTTATTTTTGCAGGTGGAAATATTGCTCCAGTTGCTCCGGTTCAACCACAAGTTGCTCCAGTTGCTCCAGCAGCATGCGATTTCTGGGGTCAAATTGGTGTTAGATACGAAACTAAAGGTAGCAAATTATTTAAAAAACCAACTAGCTACTTAGGAACAACTGTAGTTTTAGGTGTAGAAAAAGAGCTTGGTTATGGTTTTGGTATTGGTGCTGAATTAGCAGGAACTAAATATGTAAGTAAAGTTGGTAAAGCTAAAACTGGTGAAGATGCAGAGATTTCTCAATTATATGTAACATATAAAACTGGTAATACAGCATTTAAACTTGGTCGTCAAGCTCTTCCAAAATCTTTAAGTCCATGGGCATGGTCTGATAGAACTGTAGGAAGATTAGATACTTCTTTTGAAGGTTTAGTAGTAGTTAATACAGATCTTGCAGATACTACATTAGTAGGTGCATGGATTGCAAAAGCTGGTTCTGGCACATCATTTAACTATGTAAATGGTCAAAACAATGCTGGTTTAGTTATGTTAGCTGCACAATATAAAGGTATTGCTAATACAACTTTAACTGGTTCTGCTTACTATGTAACAAAAGCTAAAATGAGTTCTGTATGGGCTTCTGCTGAAACTAAAGCTGGTAATTTTAACTTAGGTTTACAAGGTGTATATGCTAAAACTAAAGGTTCTAAAGGAACATTTGGTGTAGCTGGTTATGCTGGAACAACTTATGGTGCTTTAGATGCTAAATTAACTTTAGCTTATCTTAACAATGGTGCTACTTCACTTAACTTAGGTGGAACAAGTGCATTCTGGGGTGATTCATTTGGTGCATTTGGTGGTGATGTTTCTGCTGCTGGTAAACAAAAAATTGCAAGAGTTGATCTTGGTTATAAAATTGCAGGTTACGGTAAAGTATATGCTGGTGTAGCTATGGATAAACCAGATACTGGTAAAACTCAAACTGGTGCAAGAGTTGGTTACAAATTTAATGTAAACAAAGTAGCTGCTAAAGTTGAGTATAGATATATCAAAAACCCTGGCTTTGCTGCTGGTAAACAACACAGAGTTAGAGTTGAAGGTGTTTATAAATTCTAATCTTAGAGTTTAACACTTTTTCAAGCCTTTTGGCTTGAATTTTATTTTAATTTTTTTAATATACATACTTCTATTTTCTAAAAAATTTCATTTCAATCTATAATTAATCATAACTACTCTATAATACTTTTTAAAAAGGTTATATATTAATGGCAAAAAAAGTTCATTTAATATCTCTTGGGTGTAATAAAAATTTAGTAGATAGTGAAGTTATGTTAGGAAAGTTATATAATTATGAGCTAACAAATAATCAAGAAGAGGCTGATGTAACTATTGTTAATACATGTGGGTTTATAGAGGCTGCTAAAGAGGAGTCTATTAATACCATATTAGAAGCTTCACAAAATAGAAAAGATAACTCTTTACTAGTTGTAAGTGGATGTTTAAGCCAAAGATATAAAGAGGAGTTAATAGATGCCTTACCAGAGGTAGATATATTTACGGGTGTTGGGGATTACGATAGAATAGATGAGTTAATTGCAAATAAAGAGACAACCTTTACACCAGAGGTATATTTAGCAAATGAGCATTCAAAAAGAGTAATTACGGGCTCTAACTATCACGCTTATATTAAGCTTAGTGAAGGGTGTAATCAAAATTGCTCTTTTTGTGCGATTCCCAGCTTTAAAGGAAGACTTAAATCAAGAAGTGTAGAGTCGGTAGTTACAGAGGTTACAAACTTAATAGGGCAAGGATTTAAAGATTTTAGTTTTATATCGCAAGATACATCTAGTTATGGTAGAGATTTAGGGAATAAAAATGCCCTGATTGATTTAATTAAGCAAATAGAGTTACTACCAGGTATAAAGAGTGCTAGAGTGTTATATCTATACCCTTCGACTACATCTTTTGAGTTGGTAGATGCAATAGCTAACTCTCCTATATTTAAAACATATTATGATATGCCAATTCAACACATAAGTGATAGTATGCTCAAAATTATGAAAAGAGGCTTTGGAAAAGATAAAACTATTGAGCTTTTGGAGTATATGAAGAGTAAAAAAGATGCGTTTATAAGAACAGCAGTAATTGCAGGACACGCAGGGGAGAGCCAAGAGGATTTTATAGAAATAAAAAAATTTATTAAAGATTTTGAATTTGATAGAGTTACAGTATTTGAGTATTCAAATGAAGAGAATACGAGAGCCTATACACTAGAGCAGGTGCCAAAAGAGATAATAGCACAAAGAGCTCAAGAGTTGGGAGATATTGCAAAAGAGTTAATGGTTAAATCTAATAAAAAACTAATTGATCAAGAGATTGAGTTGATTGTAGATGGAGAAAGCGATGAGCATGAGTATCTATTGAGTTCAAGAGCTACTATGTGGGCGCCAGAGATTGATGGAGAGATTTTAATTAATGATACAAACGACTTGACGGTAAACCATGGAGATTACTTTATTGCCAAAGTAACACAATTAGCAGATGCTACACCACTAGCTGAGTTAGTTAAAAAGATATGATTAAAAGTGCTACACTAGATAGATTAAGAGAAAGCAAAAATCTTCTTGCTTTCTCAGCAGGAGTAGATTCTAGTGCACTCTTTTTTTTACTTTTAGAGCAAAATATAGAGTTTGATATAGCTATAGTAAATTACAATTTAAGAGAAGAGTCAAAAGATGAAGTAGCTTATGCTGTAGAGATTGCAAATAGATATAGTAAAAAGATATATATATCCAATTCACCTAAGTTTTCAAGAAATTTTGAAGCAAATGCAAGAGATTTTAGATATAATTTTTTTAAAAGTGTTATAGATAAAGAGGGTTATGATAATTTATTAACAGCACACCATTTAAATGATAGATTAGAGTGGATGCTAATGCGCCTTAGCAAAGGTGCAGGAGCTCTTACCCTCAGTGGAATGAGAGAGATAGAAAAAAAAGAGAGTTATAGCCTAATTCGTCCACTTTTAGATAGCACAAAGGCTCAATTGTTAAATTTTTTAGAAGATAGAGGTATAAAATATTTTATAGATAAGAGTAACTTTGATTTAAAGTATGAGAGAAATAGATATAGACCAATTGCAGAGGCTCTTCTTGAAAACTCAAAAGATGGATTTATTAGAAGTTTTAATTTGTTAGAGCAAGAAGCCAATATAGTTAAGAGTGGTTTTAGTTTAATATATTCTAAAAAGAGTTTAAGAGTAATAAAAATTGATTCAATAGATATTGCACCATATGCACTAAATTATTACTTAAAAGAGTTAAATTATCTTGTAACACATAATGAATTAGAGTTAATTAAGAGAAAAAACTCTATAGTAGTTGGCAGAAAATGGGCAGTAGAAATTAAAAATAATTATCTATTTATTGCACCTTACTTAAATATTGTTATACCTAAAAAGGATAGAGATTACTTTAGAGTAAATAAAATACCAGTAAAGATTAGAGCATATCTGTTTTTGGAAAATATAGATATCGATATTAACTTTCGCACTTAATTTTAATACAAACAGTGCCATTGCAATACCCACTAAAAATTTTCAATATACAATCTCAAGATATATAAAACGGACAAAAATTAAGCTATTTCATATTTGATGCTATGACAATTAAAAATTACTCCGGACCCTCGAATTTATTCGAGGCAAAAAGTTTAAACTCTAGTAATAAGCCCAAATAGACGCGAATGAATTCGCGTGTCCGTATTGTTTGAAATTAATTTATTGGTGTTTAGTTTTTGACATAACATGCAAAAAAGTAAGCTTTTAAAAGAGATTAACTCTTTTAGCCTACAGATATATCTTTTCTTGCTGCGTAATTTGATATTACAAAACCACCAATTGCATCTAAAAATGACATTAGCATAATAATGAAAAATGTTGCATTGTGAGCTTTGTCCCAAATAAGAAATATAGTTAAGTAACTAACTGCTACCATAAAGCTAAATATTGTCTCTGGAACGGCTTCTGCTCCACCTGTAGCAGCTTTGTATATCTCTATATATAAAAATACGACTCCTACAATTAAAAATATATCTTTTGTAGTTAGAAAAAACAGCTCATCTCTTGCCCATACAATATGGTTCATATCAAATGATGGCATATCTAAATCGACAACAGCGTATCTTGCGAAAACATAGACTAAAAGTAGCCAAAGAAATGTTGGAACACTTTTTATTAATGGCATAGTAACCCCTTTTTTTGGTATTTTATTGGTTTTTTAATTAAATATAGATTAATCATCACTATCCTCCTTTATTGCATTCATTGTAAATAAGCCCTTTAAAGATTTTTGTAAATCTGATGGATAGACCACAAATTTAGAACTATCAGATGAAGATAGACTACCAAGAGCTTCTAGGTATTTTTCTCCTAAAAGAAAGTTCATTGGCATATTTGCATCTCCTGTAGGATTTACTTTAGATAACTCTTCTAGGGTGTGTATCTTCTCTTCAAGTTTTATTTTATGGGTTTCAGAATTCTTTTTTGCTACCTCATAGGCCGATTGAGCTTTTATCATATCGGCTTTTTTCTGTCTCTCGGCAATTGCTCTATTCTCTAGTGCTTTTTGAACCTCTTCTGGTATATCAACCTCACTAATCTCTACTGCTGCCAAAGATATACCCCAAGGGGTTATATCCTCTCCTAAATGTTTTTCTGCATACTTTTTTATATCTTTTCTGCCCAAAATAGCATCTTCTAGAACCATTGTTCCAATTTTGTAACGAATATGCCCTTTGGCTTGTCTTATAATTCCTGTTTTATAATCTGGTATCTCATATGTAGCTTTAAGGGAGTCAATAACCTTAAAGTAGATAATTGCACTAACTCCAACTGAAACTTTATCATTAGTATATACTTTCATATCTTTAATCTCTAACTTATCCCCACGAATAAATATCTTTTTTCTTATTCTGTCAAAAATTGGGTCAAACAGAACAAAAGCAAATGGAGGTTTGGCAGTTCTGTGATACTTATTGTATCTCTCTATTATCCACTCCTCTTCGGCGGGTATATATACAATAGATTTTTTAAGAATTATTACAACAATAATAGCCGCAATAAATGCATAAATTAATATATATACAAATGCAGTCATAAAACTATCTCCTTACCTCTTTTAATCTAACAGCCGGAACTTCAAAATAGCTTTTCATATTACCTTGCGTTGATTCTTCTATTATTTTATCATACATATAGGCATCATATAAAAATTTTGGTGCTCCATTTTCAAACTCTAGTGTAAAATAGACAATATGAACAGGAATTTTTCTTTTTAAATGAATTGTTGTTGTCTTTTCTGATGCGATTATTGCATCTATCTCTTTGTTGGTTTTTAAGTAGGGCTTTAAGACATCATAAAAACCTTTTGGATTGTTAATTCTCATACACCCTGAACTGTTGTATCTATATCTATGGTTAAAAAGCCCCTTTTCTGGAGTGTCGTGTAGATATACAGAGTATCTATTTGGGAACATAAATTTAACACGACCTAGAGCATTATCTTCTCCAGCTTTTTGAACAAATTGGTATGGCACATTCTTTTTTGAGTGCTCATATTTAAACAGTTTCTCTAAATTAGGTTTAACCTCTTTACCACCTTGATATGCTTTTATGTGTGCAATTTCCAAAATACTAGGGTTTCTTTTTAGAGCAGGTATAAGATCTCTTTTAATAAGATTTTGTGGCATATTCCATGTTGGATTAACAACTACATACTCTAACATATCGCTAAAAATAGGTGTTGGTCTATCTAATCTACCAACTATTGCATCACTAGCAAATACTTCTGCCCCATTTTCATAGAGTCTCATCTTAAACTCTGGAACATTAACCTCTACGAAGGTTGGCTCAAAACTAGATGGGTATAGTTTTGTTTTATCTAAATTTACAATAATCTTGTTTATATAGTAACTCTTTGGCAGATTTATATATGCAATAAGTTTATTATCTATATAGTCTCCATCTTCTAGGTTTAATCTCTTTCTAAATCTGCGTATTGCGTAGTATAAATCTTTTCCGTAATATCTACTCATTTGACCATTTCTAGGGAAATCACCAAGAATCATAAGTCTTCTTTTAATTTCGTAAACTCTTCTATCGCTTTGACCATATTTTATATTTCTACCATACTCAACTTTTGAAAACTCTGGAATTTTACGATAATAAGCTAGGGCATCAATATATGGCTTGTATCTATTTTTAAGACCAACACTTTGGTAGAGTAGGGCATTGACTCTGCCACTATTGATATACTTTAGTATAGTTTTTGCTGATGGCATTGTTTTTATACCCATCTCCCAAATAGCGTGTATGTCGTGACTAGCTCTTAAGTTTTTCATCTTCTTTTTAACTAGAGCCCAATTTACATCACCAATTCGTATAAATTTTAGCAATCTTAAATATGCATCTGTTGCTAAAACATCTAATATAGCTTTGTCGTAACTGTCTAATACTCCACCTGTTAAATCGTAATACTTTTTGGATAACTCCTCTTGATTAAAAGATTTATTTTTATAATTGTAGTATTTATTGTTTAAAAGAGTAATCAATTTTTGTAATTTTGCTGGATTATTAACCCATATATAGTTACCTCTATTTAGAGAGTATAGTTTAGTTATTAATTTTTTATGTTGTGGATTTATGGAGTTGATTATCGACTTATCAACACCACCAAAGGCAAAAGTTGTAAATAGTATTACTATTGTTAATATTGCTTTCATTATTTTAATCCTTAATATCTACTATATAATCTTCAAATAGATATTTATGATCTTGGGGCAATGCATTATATACCTCTTTTGCCAAAGCTCTTATTTCCCAGAGTGCAGATTTACTGCTTCTTAAACTTAAAAAGTTTTGAAGTGAACGAGCGTTTATACTCCAAGTTAGCTCACTTTTGTAACACTCTGGTAGGGCATATTTGGCTATATCGTTACTAATTCCACTCTTTAATAGTTGTTGCAGGTTATTTAAAGCTTTTATAGATGCACTATCTACTCTATCATCGCCTGTTAATACTATAAATTTAGAAGCACCTTTAAAATCGTTTTCTTTAAAAGCTTCTGTATCTTTTAACTCTTTTAGTGTGTATCTAGTTGATTTAACACTTAAACTAGCTACTCTGTGTCTTGCTAACTCTTGTAGTAGGGCTCTACTAATGCCAGATATAAAAAAGTTATAGTTAAGGTGCTCTAGTGTGGAAGCGTGTTTATACTTATTGCCTACTCTATCAATTAGTGCTCTATCTTTTTCGCCACCACTATCACTTTTATCAAAGCTCTGCCAACATGTTCTTATTGCATGAGCACATACATCTAATGGTGTGTGGTGCATAAGTGTAACTTGCATAAAATAGCTCCTTCTACTAAAATTATAGTATAATATTTTACAATTATAGCAAATTATTATATTTTTTAGTATAAAAATTTCAAAAAAGGTAAAAAATGTTAGCAGATAGTCGATTTTACACTATAGAAAAAGATTTTAGAGACCCATATTCAAGAGATAGAGATAGAGTAATTCACTGTAGCTCCTTTAGAAGATTGGAGTATAAAACACAAGTTTTTATAAATCATGAAGGGGATTACTTTAGAACAAGATTAACCCATACACTAGAAGTTGCCCAAATTGCAAGGACTTTAAGTAGAGAGCTTGGTTTAAACGAAGCACTAGCAGAAGCAATAGCCCTTAGTCATGATTTAGGGCATACACCATTTGGGCATGTAGGTGGAGATGAATTAGATTCTCTGCTTAAAAGAGATGGCTTTAAAAATGGGTTTGAGCACAATTTTCAATCTTTTAGGGTTTTGACAAAGTTGGAGAAAAGGTATAAAAATTTTGATGGGTTAAATTTAACTTATGCCACACTAGAGGGGGTTTTAAAACACTCATTGCCATATAAAAAGAGCTTTTTACCAAAAGAGGTAGAGGAGGCTTTTAATTTAGATTACCATCCATCTTTTGAAGCAATTGTAGTTGATTTTGCCGACTCTATAGCTTATATTAGCCACGATATTGATGATGGAATTAAGTATAATTTAATAGATTATAACGATTTAAAAGAACAAGAGTTAATAAAAAAAGCTGTAGTAAATGTTGAAAAAGAGGGGATAAAACCAGAAGAACAATTGTTCAGGCATAGGTTAGTTGCCTCTATAATAAGGCTTCTAGTAGAAGATTTTATAGAAAATTCAAAAGAGTTTATATCTAGAAACAGTTCAGATACTCCACTTTGCTCAAAATTTAAAAGTGATGAAAAATTAGAAATTGGGCACTCAAAAGAGATTGCTCGTGAACATAAAGAGTTGCTGAAGTATCTTTTTAAAGTTTTATATAAACATCAAAAGATTGTAAAAAATATGTTTGCAGGTAAAGAGTGTATTAAAGCTCTCTATAGCGCATATATGGAGGAGAAGAATCTACTCCCTAAGAATACAAAAGAGTTACTAAATATTCGCCCACATCATCGAGTTGTAGCTGATTATATTGCATCTATGACAGATAGATACGCATTTAAAAACTATAAAGAGATATATGGGTTGAATTAGAGTTAAGTGTTATGTGCTATGTGTTAAGAAGCTAAAAGCTTTTTATTAAAGTGGTAGAGGAGTAGAGAAAAGTTTAAAATGACCTTCATCTTATAACATAGCGCTTAACACATAGCACTCTTACTTTTAATCCTTTTTTAGATAATATTGCACTAATTTTTAAATAGGGATTTTTATGCAAAAAATAAAAAATATTGCAGTTATTGCGCATGTTGACCATGGTAAAACAACACTTGTAGATCAGCTACTACAACAAAGCGGAACTTTCGCTGCTCATCAAGAGCTTCAAGATAGAGTTATGGATAGTAATGATATCGAAAAAGAGAGAGGTATTACAATTCTGTCTAAAAACACAGCTATTAGATATGGAGACCATAAAATTAACATTATTGATACCCCAGGACACGCCGATTTTGGTGGTGAAGTTGAGAGGGTTTTAAAGATGGTAGATAGTGTTTTACTTCTTGTTGATGCTCAAGAGGGTGTTATGCCTCAAACTAAATTTGTTCTTAAAAAGGCAATTGGTTTTGGTCTTGTTCCAATAGTTGTTGTTAATAAAATTGATAAAGATGGTGCAGAGCCAGATAGAGTTGTAGATGAGGTATTTGACCTCTTGGCTGCTCTTGATGCAAACGAAGAGCAGTTGGAGTTCCCCGTTCTATATGCAGCTGCTAGAGATGGTTATGCAAAGTGGGAGATGGAAGATGAAAATAAAGATATGACACCACTTTTTGAAGCAATTTTAGATAAAGTTCCTTACCCTAAAGGCTCTAGCGATGAACCGACTCAATCACAAGTATTTACACTAGATAGTGATAATTTTGTTGGGCGTATAGGAATTAGCCGTATATTTAATGGAAAAATTAAGAAGGGTGATGAGTATGCACTTGTAAAAGCTGATGGCTCAAAAAGCACATCTAGAGTTAGTAAGCTTATAGGTTTTGTTGGGCTTGATAGAGTAGAGATAGATGAAGCAGAAGCAGGAGATATTGTAGCAATTGCTGGATTTAATGATATAGATGTTGGAGACTCAATTTGTGATAAAGCTAATCCTGTTCCACTTGATCCTATGCATATTGAAGAGCCTACACTCTCTGTTATTATGTCGGTAAATGATGGTCCACTTGCTGGAACAGAAGGAAAGCATGTAACATCTAACAAGATTAGAGAGCGACTTGAAAAAGAGATGGAGACAAATATAGCAATGAGAATGGAACCTCTAGGAGATGCAAGTTTTAAAGTTAGTGGTCGTGGAGAGTTGCAAATTGGTATCTTAGCAGAGAATATGAGAAGAGAGGGGTTTGAGTTTTTACTTGCAAGACCAGAAGTTGTTGTAAAAGAGGAAAATGGCGTAAAGATGGAACCATTTGAGCATTTAGTAGTTGATGTTCCAGAGGAGTTTCAAGGTGTTGCTATAGAAAAACTTGGAAAAAGAAAAGCAGATATGACATCTCTTACTCCAATGCCGGATGGAACTGTTAGAATAGAGTTTGAAATTCCAGCAAGAGGACTTATTGGATTTAGAAGTGAATTCTTAACAGATACAAAAGGCGAAGGAATTATGAACCACTCATTTATTGAGTATCGTCCATATAGTGGAAGTGTAGAGAGTAGAACACAAGGTGCATTAGTATCTATGGACAATGGAGCTGCTGTTGCATTCTCGCTATTTAACCTACAAGCTAGAGGAACGCTTTTCATTAAACCACAAGATAAAGTATATAACGGTATGGTAATAGGAGAGAGTGCAAGACCAGGAGATTTAGAGGTAAATCCACTCAAAGGTAAACAATTAACAAATATGAGAACATCAGGTGCAGATGATGCAATTAAGCTTGTTCCTCCAAGAGAGATGAGTTTGGAGAATGCAATGGAGTGGATAGAAGATGATGAGCTAATTGAGATTACACCAGAGAATATTAGAATAAGAAAAAGATATCTAGACCCTACACAAAGAAGAAAAGTAGCAAGAGATAAAAAGAATTCAACGGGTAAATAATTCTCTGTATAAACTTTTAATCTAAAAGGGTGGTAAGGTGTGAATGAATTCGCCTCTCCATTCACATTTTTTGAAGCTAGAGATAAAGTATTATTACCTTAGCAATTAATAATATGCTCTTACATTGAGTTTTGAAAGAAGCCTATTATTTAACTAGATTTATAAAATTAATACTCATATTGTGCTTAGGAGCATATCTTCATAGATAAAAGCTGGATATGAGACTTTAGTCTCATATCAAAGTTTATCTACATTTACAAGATAAATATTTATATTAAGATTTAATTTTATTTAATTTTAGGTAAGCCTAAAGGCTTACATCCAATAATATTCCAATAAATAGTAATATGTAAATTGAAGATGTGTAGAAAGCTATGACTTTAGTCTCATTTAAATATTTAGGTTCTTTAGGTAAGCTTGAAGGCTTACATCCAACAAATTTAAAATTAATGGTTATATGTAAATCCTA
>JALSPE010000076.1 GCA_026986085.1 Campylobacteraceae bacterium
GAGTTGATGAAAAAGAAAAAGGTGGTGCTGTTTTTATATAATCGGCTATTTGACCAAGTGAATCAATCTAATTTTTGGCTTTATATAAAAGAGTATTTAAAAGATAGCAACAGCCCTTATAAGTTTCATGTTGTTAGTTTTGAGGATGAGAAATATCCTTTAACAGATGAGCAGAAATTAATGTTACAAGAGTGGCAAAAGCAAGGTTTAGAGTGGACACCTCTGAAGTGGCATCAGGGTAAAGAGTTGTCTAAAAAGTTTTTGGATTTAGTTAATGGTTTTTTTGCTGTTGCTAAGCTTAGAATGAAAGGATATAAATATATTGCTACTCTTGCATCAATAGCTGGAACTTATGCATATATTTATGGGCGAGTGCTAAATATGAGACTCTTTATGTATTCGTTTGAACCTCATAGTGAGTATGGTGTGGATAATAATATGTGGACAACAAGTAGCCGACAGTATAAAATAACTCACTTTTTAGAGGAGAAAGCAGCAAAATTTGCTACTGTTATTGGCTCTGGAACAAAGTTTATGCAAGAGAGATTGCAAACAGAGTGGAAAACTAATGCTAAATTTGTAAAACTTCCGACTGCTGCAAATGATGAGAAGTTTGTATTTAATCAAGCCGATAGAGATGAGATAAGAGCTGAATTTGGAATTTCTAATGATACTTGGCTCTTATATTACCCTGGTAAATTTGGTGATTTATACTATAAAGAGGAGTTTGCATATATGTATAAATGGCTAAAAGAGGATGAGCCAAGGTTTCATTTACTTATTGTAACTCCTCAAAAAGATGAAGAGGTAATAGAGCTTTTTGAAAAGGCTGGAGTGGATAGAGATGATTATATCATAACCCATAGCAATTATGATAATATCCACAAATATAACAGTGCAGCAGATTTTGCAATTATATCTGTGCCACCTGGACCATCTAAAAGATTTACTTCGAGTATTAAAGTTGGTGAGTATCTTTGTAGTGGTTTACCTTTTTTAGTAACAGAGGGTGTATCTGAAGATTATATATATGCAAGAGAGAAAAAAGTAGGTGTAGTTGTTAAAGATTTTGTTAAAGATGAGATAAAAAAAGCTTTGCCTCAAATAAGAGAGTATTTAGAGCAAGATAGAGATAAGTTAAGAAGACATTGCAGAGAAGTTGGTATAGAGTATAGAGGTTTTAGTGTTCTAAAAAAGAGATTTGATGAGGCAATGAGAGAATTGACAGGAGAGAGTAATGGATAATTTAAATGTATTGTTTGTAAGCATAGCGTTTCCCCCCAAGAGTGACCCCGAATGTTTACAAACTGCTAAATATTTTAAGTATTTGGCAAAAGATAAAAGTTTAAATATAGATGTTGTAACAGCACATGATAAGGCACTCTTTATGCCTGTTGATAAAGGGTTGGAAAAATATGCCAAGGGCTATAGACAGATAATAAAAGTGCCTTTTTTTGAGAATAAATATGTTAATTTTTTGATGAGAAAGATAAATAAAGATTCTCTTAATTATCCTGATTCAAAATTTAGATTTGCTAAAAAGTATCAATGGGTATTAAAAGAGTTAAAAAACCCCCCTGATATTATTTACTCTCGTTCTTTCCCTATATCTTCAACAATTATGGCATATAATTTAAAAAAAGAGTTGCAAGTTCCTTGGGTTTTGCATTTAAGTGATCCTTGGACTTTTGGAACATTACAAGAGTTAGGAAGTGCGACTAATTGGAATATTGAAATGGAGTCAAAATGTTTTAAAGAGGCAGATGCTTTAACCTTTACATCTTACAAAACCATAGAAGAGTATAAGAAAAAATACCCTCAATTTGCAGATAAAATGCATTTTTTTCCAAATGTATATGATGAAGATGACAAATCAAGCACAAATTATAGCTTGGGTGAAAAGATAAAAATAGTATATACAGGTGGGTTAATAAAAGCAAACAAAAGAGACCCCGAGTATTTTTTTAAGGCAGTTAAGCTTTTTCAAGAGCAAGAGCCACAAATGATAAAAGATTTTCAATTTATTTTTGCTGGTTCCTTGGATAGAGAGAGCAAAGCTGTATTTAAACAATATATGGACATTATACCACAAATAGAGTATTTGGGTGAATTGCCATTTACGGAAGCTATAAAATTGCAGGGTAAGGCTGATATTTTATTAATTATTGATATACCATTAGATTCCATTTTCTTCCCTTCAAAATTATTAGATTATATCTTGGCACAAAAAAGAGTTCTTGCGATAACCAAAAAAGATAGTTGCACATATAAAAATGTAAATAAAGATTTGGGTGTTTGTTACGAGCATAATCAAACCCAAGATATTGCAAATGAATTTAAATATATACATAAACAGTGGCAAAATAAAAATATAGATTTTTTCAAAAAAGACAACTCTGCCAAAGAGTTTTCTGCTGATTATAATGCAAAAAAATTGGCAACTCTTTTTAAAGATATATGTGGAGTTGTTTATGGCGAATAAATTATTAAAAAAAATATATTTTGATATAAACTATTTTATAAAATCAAGTGCTATGCTATCTCAAATTAAAGATAATAATTATTTGACCATATTAAATTTGCATAGAGTATCACCAAATAAAAATCTTTTTTATCCAGCATTAGAGCCAAAGTTATTTGAAGAGTTGATTAAATATCTGTTAAAGCACTTTAATATTATTACTTTTAATCAAATAGAAGAGTTTAAAAATTCTAAAAAGCCAAATGTTATACTTTCGTTTGATGATGGTTTTTATGATTTTTTAGAGTATGCAGTGCCAATTATGCAAAAATATAATGTAAGAGCAAATCAAAATGTTATACCTGAGTGCATTATTAGTGGTAAACCTGTTTGGGATGTCAGGTTGGGAGATATATTAAATCAATTATCATATGATGAGGTTAATTCTATTGAATTTGCAGGTTTTGATATGAAATTAAATAGTAATAATAAATCACAATATGGTTTGGCTTTAACATCTTTTTTAAAGAGTCATAAAAGAG
>JALSPE010000077.1 GCA_026986085.1 Campylobacteraceae bacterium
GAGCATCACCAAGCCATAGAAGTTTGGAAAAGGCTATAGTAGTTTAATTTACAATTAAGCCATAATTAGCGATAATCTTATATGGTAAAAAAGATGTTATATATTATATTTTACACCTTAATTTTGTTAATAGTTGCAATATTATCATTAGATATATATGTAAAAGAGAGTAGTAAAGATAGAATCTATACTAGCGTAGATAATTTACCAAAAACTAATGTTGCACTTCTTTTAGGAACTTCTAAATATATAAAAAAAGGTAAAATTAACTACTTTTATAAATATAGAATAGATGCCGTAGAGAAATTGTATAAAAATGGAAAGATAGAAGCTGTTTTAATATCTGGAGATAATGCTTCTAAATACTACAATGAACCAGCTACAATGAGGAGAGATTTAATAAAAAGAGGTATTCCAAAAGATAAAATATACCTAGATTTTGCAGGTTTTAGAACTCTTGATTCAATTTTAAGAGCAAAAAATATATTTAATTTAGATAGATTTGTAGTTATATCCCAAAAATTCCATATAGAGAGAGCTCTATTTATTGCAAAAAAGTATAAAATAGATGCAATTGGATTTGTAGCAAAAGATATTAAAAATACAAAAGCAGCTCTAAGAATGCAATTTAGGGAGTATCTAGCAAGAGTCAAAGCATTTTTAGACCTCTATATTTTAGATACAAAACCAAAATTTTTTGGCAAATTTGAGAAGATAGAGATAAAAGAGAATTAAAATAAGAGAATAAGGTAACTTTAATATGACAAAAGAAGAGTATTTAAAAGATGTTCAAACCCTAAAAAAATGGGCTTATGCCTATTATGTAGAAGATAATCCAATAGCAACAGATGAAGAGTATGACAAACTCTATCACAAAGTTTTAGATTATGAAAAATCTCATCCAGAAGATATTGTAGAAGATTCGCCTACACAAAGAGTTGGTGGTATTGTGCTTGATAGTTTTAAAAAGGCTAAACATATTAAGCCTATGTGGAGTATGGAGGATATATTTGATAGCAGTGAGTTGAAAGAGTGGGTAGATAGAGTCTATAAAAATGTAGGAGAGTGTGAATTCTTTTGTGAGCCAAAGTTTGATGGTGCAAGTATGAATTTACTATATGAAAATGGTAAATTAGTTAGAGCCATAACACGAGGAGATGGAGTTGTAGGCGAAGATGTAACCGAAAATGTAAAGACAATTCGCTCTGTGCCAATTGGGATAGATTATAAAGAGTTAATAGAGATTCGTGGCGAAGTAGTTATTAGAAAAGATGATTTTGAAGTAATAAATAAAGAGAGACTAGAAAAGGGAGAGAGCCCATTTGCAAACCCAAGAAATGCAGCAGCTGGTAGCTTAAGACAGTTAGATACAAAAGTAACAGCAAAGAGACGGCTTGTATTTTACCCTTGGGGTATTGGAGAAAACAGCTTAAAAGAGCCTCTTTTATCACAAAGGATGAATTTTATATATAGTTTGGGCTTTTTAAAACCACCATACTCTAAAGAGTGTAAAACTATTAAGTGTATAGAGGATTTTTATCAATTTTTAATTAGCAAAAGAGATGAAATTCCTGTTATGATGGATGGAATGGTTATAAAAGTAGATGATATAATCTTGCAAGAGAAGCTTGGATATACAGTAAAATATCCAAGATGGATGGTAGCGTATAAGTTTCCGGCAGTTGAAAAGGTTACAAAACTCCTTGATGTAATTTTGCAAGTTGGCAGAACAGGAGTAATTACCCCTGTTGCAAAGATTGAGCCTATAAATATAGAAGGGGCTATGGTTAGTCGTGCTACACTACATAACTTTGATGAGATAGAGAGATTAGATTTAAAAATTGGCGACTACATAATAGTTATCAGAAGTGGAGATGTAATACCTAAAATTACAAAAGTTTTAAAAGATAGAAGAGATGGTGATGAAATAGAGATAAAACGCCCAACTAACTGCCCAGTGTGTGGAAGTGAATTACTTGATGAAGGCACACTAATTAAGTGTCAAAATTTAGAGTGTCCAGCAAGAGTGGTAAATAGTATAATCTACTTTGCAAGTAAAGGTTGTATGAATATAGATGGTTTAGGCGAAAAGATAGTAGAGCAGTTGGTAAATGAGGGTAAAATAAAAGATATTCTAGACTTATATAGCCTTAAATATGAAGATTTAGAAGGGCTAGAGGGCTTTAAAGAGAAAAAAATAAACAATTTGCTAAAAGCAATAGAAGCAACTAAGGGTGCTAGGCTTTGGAGATTAATTAATGGCCTAGGAATAGAGCATATAGGTGAGGTAGGAAGTAAAGCGCTTGAGCAAAAGTTTGGCTTAAACTTTGTAAATGCAACATATGAAGATTTAGTATCAATAGAAGGCTTTGGCGAAGAGATGGCAAACTCATTTTTAGAATTTATGCGAGTAAATAGAGATAAAGTATTAAAATTAATAGAGATAATTAAGCCAACTGTAGAGCAAAAACAAGAGGCAAAAGATAATCCTTTTAAAGATAAAAGAGTAGTCTTAACAGGCACAATGAGCCAAAGCCGAGGAGAGATAAAAGCAATGCTTGAAGCACTTGGAGCAAAGGTTAGTGGAAGCGTTAGCAAAAAAACCGACTTTGTTATATACGGAGAAGATGCAGGAAGTAAATTAACTAAAGCAAAAGAGCTAGGAGTTGCCACTCTAACACAAGAGCAGATGGAAGAGATGCTTCAAAAATAGCAGTGGTGCAAAAGTAATAAACAAAGAAGAGGTAGGAGTATAAAATAAATTGGACACGCGAATCTATTCGCGTTTTGCATATATAACTCTCTACACAAAATTTATAAAGGATATTTATTTAATTTTCTACTCTTTAGGAAAGTCTGAAATTGGATATACAGTAAGGTTTTAATTATATAAAGTTTTTATATTACACCATTTATTCTATTATTACTCCCATAATTTGGAACTTCTTAAGCTAATTCTAACTATTTTAATATATAATCTGGGATAATATAAAGGAATTATAGTGGAGGTATTATTATGAGTTTTGCCTGGATTATTTCAATCTTTATTGTTTTGATTTCTGCATATATGGGCTATAAACCATTTATTACAAAATTTAAAAATTATATAAAATCAAAAGTAAAAGAAAATAGAAGAACTATATATTTTGACAATAAATATTTAGATGACTTAGGTAAAGATCTATTTTATCGAAGTAGTAACTCTCGATACATCTTCTCTAGGCTATTTGAAATTATAGGTAGTGATTATAGAGGGCATGAAGAAATAGATATACCATATTTTTCTACAATCAATATAGAGACTGTAAGAGGTAAAATAAAGATTATAGAAAAAAATTCATTATTTAAAATTATTATAGGAAATTTATTGATATTTGCATTTATTTCTCTATTAGTATTTGGAGCTCTTGGATATTTCAAGGATAACTCTTTAGAGGCTAAGATAGTTGCTCTAATATTTATATTTTTACTTTTACCAATTCTTATTATAAATTTATACTATTTATATCAGAGAAGATGGTATATATTTAAAAATAAATATTATGTAAGAGGAGTGGTTGATAATATCTCAAAAGTATATATAGATAGAAGTAGCAATAGAGAAAAGATAATTCCATTTGAAGAGATCTTAGGTTTTGTTGTTGCTTATAAAGAATTAAAAGAGAGAAGAGATAAGAGAACCTATAGATATGGGTTTTTTACTTTAGATATGGTTCTAAAGAGTGGAAGAGTTATTATTTTGAATAACTATACAAACAAGAGAGAACCTATAGATGATGATAGTAGAGTCATCGCAGATGCAATGAAGTTTTCAAAATATACAAATAGACCTATATTTTATATTGATGATTATAAAAGATAGATTTTTTTAAAATATTAGTTGAAAAAATATATTTTAATCCATTACTTTGAATGACTTAGCGTAATATTTTATAAATTTGATATCTTAATTTGGTATAATTTTACAATTAAATTAAGTTAAATAAAGGAAATTATTTGCATAATAAGGATATAAAAAAAGCTATTCATCTTTTGTATGTTCCAACTATTTTTTGTAATATGGGGTGTAGTTACTGCTATTTGGGTGATTTAACCAATAAAAAAATAGATTTAAAAAAAGCAGTTGATACACTAAAATATACAATAGAGAAATTTACTAAAAATGGTTATATTCCTTATAATTTATCTTTTCATGGTGGTGAAGTTACGACTTTACCACCTAAAACATTAGCAGAGCTCTTTGAAATTGCAAAGAGATATTATGAAGATTTTTCAAATGAGATAAGCTCTTTGGGTTACAAAATAGCCCCTATACATATTAAGACAAATATTTTTAATTTAAAGCCACACTATGAGAATCTAAATAGATACAAAATCTCTATTAGTGGGAGTGTAGATTTGCCCCTTAAACTCCATGAAAAGTATAGAGTTGATAAAGATGGCAATTCAACTTTGCCTCAAATATTAGAAAACTTAAAGTGGTTAGCTAATTATAAACACCATAAAAAGATATCTTGTGTTGTAACAAAAGAGCATTTAACTATGATAGATGAATTTATTGAAGATATTAAATATATTCACTACGATATTGGGCTTGATATGACAAAATTTAATATTATGTTCTCATTTGACTCTAACAAAAATAGAGAAAAGTTCTCTGAGCCTATAGCTGGTGCACAGATGCTAAATCAAGATGAACAAGTGCTCTTCTATAAAAAAATATTTGAAGCTTTTGAGGGTAGCGACTTAGATGAAGGATTAAAGAATCACTGGTTTAAAGAGTTTACACCAGAGTTTTGTTGTAGTGCTGTTAATTGTGGCAATAAGTTCTTTTTGGTAGAGTCAGATGGAAAAATATCCTCATGTCCTAGAGGTCAATCATCTCCAGAGTATAGTTACGGAAATATATATAGTGATGATATTGAGACAATCATACAAAGTGGATGGAAGCAGATAGAGTCAAATGAAAATAGGTTATCAATTGATGATGAGTGTCTAAGTTGCGAATACTTTCCATACTGCAATTTGGGTTGCACATTTGTTAGAGACGAGACGCAAACCTCAAAGAGTTACACTTGTAAATTACAAAAGCAGATATATAAAAGCAACCCCAATAGGTATCCTCCATACTCTAGCGATACAATTAAAACTTATGTAAAGCACTATCTTTTTAGAAATAAAATTACACACGCATCTAGGTTAAATATTTTTGATAACCAAGAGAAAAAAGAGTTTACTATCACACCTGAGCTTTATGAAGATAAAAATAGCCTAAGTAGTATAATTAATTCAGATAATATATTAAAATCTATCTATTCAGATAAGTTGTTTAAATTAGAAGTTGATGGCACTTTTTATACTTTAAGTAGCCAAATTATAAAAAACAGAAGAGATATTATTTTTTTAACTCCAAAAAGTAAAATTAATCTATATTGTCATAAGAGTATTTTTTCTATAAATTGTTTGGCTGAAAATGAGAGTAATAATAATTTACATATTATGCTTTTAAGAGGAACGCACATTGTATATGGCGATGAAGAGAGGCTTAAACAAGAGCATATCTTTGATTATAGCTTATATAAAAATTCGCTAATTGCTAGAAGTAGCCAAATAGATAACTACTACAAGCTAGATATTAAATTTCTATTTTTAGACCACAAAGAGCTCTTTTTAGATGGAATAAAAAATAATATCTTTTTTACTACAAAGACAATGAGAGAGTATCACTATACAAAACATAGAAAAAATGCATTTTACCATATACAAGCAATTAATCTACCTTTTGCAAATATTGAATTTTACTGGATGGAGGATAATAATGAATAAAACAGAACTATTTTTAAAATCGATAGATGTTAATCCAACTAAGAGTTTAGTAGGTTTTATATCATCTTTTACAGATAGAGAAGATGGTGTTGTCCTCTATAGAGATGGTCAGATTTTTTTTATGAAATCTGGCAAATTGGTTAATAGTAAAAAGGTAGATACAAGTAGTAATTTAATTGTAGAGTTTGATGGCTACTCAATGACTAATATAGATAGAGAATACTATATTGGCACAACTTATACTGAAGCAAAGAGTGGAACTTTTATGGGTGGTGTATCTTTTTCAACTCCTCTTTTTTCTGATTTTGATCAAGGTATCACCAACAATAACAACAACAATAATAACAATAACAATAATAATAACAATAATAACGGTAATAATAATGGATAAGTTATTTGATATTGCTATATTAATAGTTCTCTTCTTGATGTTCAGTGCTATTCCTTTTATATTAATTTTATCAGCAAAGAAGCAACTATATGGAGTGAAGAATATTCCAGCTTATAACCCAGCACTTGTTGGTTTATATGTTATGGCAGAAGGTAGAGTAGTTAGCTCAAATAGTAAAATTACACCAAAAAATAAGAGAAGTTGCACATTTTTTATTTTCGATATAAAAAGTAGTTTTAAAGCAAAACGGAAAAAGCCATACCGAGGTTATGAGACGGTTTCTAAAAAACTATACTCGACCAACACTAAGAGTTTTGAACTATTAGTAGATGGCACTACGGTTACGGTAAGATTAGAGTCTAAAATTTTAAAACATTCAATATTTAGAATGCACAAAGATAAGGGAGAGTGTAGCATAGATACTGTAAAAAAACTTGTTGATTTAAGTCAAGTTAGTATAAAATATAAAAAATTTGAATATGTAGAAAGGTATCTAAAAGAGGGGGATTTTATTACAGTATTAGGAAGAGTTGAGAGATACAACAACCAATCGGTTATTACAGAAACAGATAGTGAAATACTCCCCTTTATAATAGCAAATAGAGACTATATCGATGGTCAGTTGAAATCAGCAAATAAAGTTATTAAAATTAACTATACAATAATAGCTGTTATAGCTTTATTTTTTATCTATAAACTATTAACTCTCTAAGAAGATATCTTATTTATACCTCATTACCATTTTTCATTATATCTAATCCAAATTTGGCTCTAAGTTGGGTAATAGCTTTATCTAAGTTTTTTTGGGTTTTATCATCTTTGTAGTCAATTAAAGAGGGGGTGTGATTACTCTTATCTTGAAAGTTTGATACACTAATAGATAATTTTACAACACCTTTTCTCTCTTGCCAAATTTTCGACAGTAGTTCTATAAGATGCTTTTTAAATAGTTGCTCACTAAAATCTCTATCTGTTTTTATACCATCTTTTACTTTTGAGCCATCATTAAAGTTGAGTTTTATATCAAATCTTGCAGGGTTTACATTGGCCTTGTTTACCATATAGGCTATATGTCTTGCCATAATCACAACTCGTCTTTTAATTTCACTATAATCATATATTGCATCAAAAGTTCTACCCAAACCTATAGATTTTTTTGGCTCTTTTGTTTTTATCTCTCCAAAATTATTTTTGCATATCTTGTTGTAAAGCTCAATACCTGGCTTTTTCCATCTATACAACAACTCCTTGGATTTGCAAATATCTCCAAGTTTACTTATGCCATATTGATGTAACTTTTTACTAAAACTTTTACCAATACCAGGGAAGCTCTCTATTGGCATATCTTTTATAAACTCTTTTTGCTCTTGAACTAAAAAAACTCCATAAGGCTTAGCGTAATTTGTTGCAAGTTTTGCTATATACTTAGAATCTGCAATACCTATAGATACAGGTATTTTAAACTTTTTATAAATTCTATCTTGTAACTCTTTTGCAAAAGATATTGCATCTTTTTTCTCTACCCAGCCACTTAAATCGCCAAAAAACTCATCTATACTATACTGCTCTACCTTTGGGATTGAGCGTTTAATCTCAATATATATAGCTTTAGATAATTTGTGATAAAGTGGATAGTTAGATGGAACAACAGTTAAATTTGGGCATATACTCAAAGCGTGTGCAATTGGCATTGCTGTCTTTACACCACACTCTCTTGCTTCATAACTAGCTGTTGTTATAATGCCTCTTATCTTCTCTACTCCATCTATTTTATCTATAAAATAGTTCTCAAATGTTCTTTTAAAATCACTATGAAAAACAGGATTTACAAATGCACCAGAATTTATATTAATAAGTTTTATATTTTCTCTTTTTTTACTAAAAATCTCTAAATTAGAACGACTACCAACAGCACAAGCAATACCTAAAAGTTTAGGTTCTATTGTCCTCTCTGCCGAGATAAAAAATGAGTCTATATCTATATGAATAAACACTTTAACTCTTTAGAGCTGAATCGGACTTATATGGAACTTTAGCAGAGGGTATAAAGTTTGATGCCCCATCTAAATGAATATCTTGGTCATCAAAAAATATATGCGCCTTAAAGGCTCTTAAAATTTTAGATTTATCTAAACCACCCAAAAAAAAGACTTCATCTACATAGACACCCCAAGCTCTAAGTGTTTTAATTACTCTCATCTCTGCTGGTGCACTTCTTGCTGTTACAATTGCAACTCTAATTGGAGAATACTCTACGCTAAATGGCAATCTATCTTGCAACCTTGAGAGCTTTCTTAAAAGTTGAGCATAAGGTCCCTCTCCCATAGGGATATTTCGTTTGCTATTCTCGTTTTCATAAAAACTATCCAACCCCTTTGCTTTATAGACAATTTCGCTTTGTTCATCAAAAATAACCGCATCTCCATCAAAAGCAATTCTAACTTGACCTTTGGGAATCTTCTCTATCTCCTTTGGTGGCTCTTTAAGCAAGGCGACTGCACAAGAGTTGTTATCTCTTACTCTTTGAGCATCTTCTGGGTTTGTTGTTAAAAATAGATCAACACTAAAAGCCTCTAAATAGCTAGTTACCGACTCCCCTCCAGTAAAAGCGTGTCTTGTAATGCTAAGCCCTCTATCTCTTATATTGTTAAAAACCCTCATGCCAGTCTCTGGACTATTGCGAGACATTACAACTACCTCTACAAGAGGAGAACTATTATCGTTACTTCTGTATCTGTTTAAATCTAGCAGGGCTTTAACAAGTGGCATACCTGTGCCATCACCTAGCGCTTCATCCTCTCTTTGTAACATAAAATCTCTATACTCTCTAATAGCACTATCTCTATCTTGCTCCAATTTATCTCTAAAAACCTTATCGGCTTCACTTAAATCAAATAGAGCAGTTGCAGAGATACCAATTACAAGCGTGTCAGATAAATCTATACTCATTCTACTCCTTCATTTTACTTATTTTTGCAATGCATAATCTACGGCCGCTTTTGCATGAATAGCAGTTGTGTCATATAGCTTAACTTTCGTATCATTTTGTTTTACTAGCAATCCAATCTCTGTGCAACCCAAAATTATACCCTCTGCACCTCTTTTAGCCAAATCATCTATAACTCTTAAATACTCTTGTTTCGAGCTATCTTTGCAGTTACCAAGACAAAGCTCATCATAAATTACCTTGTGAACCAACTCTCTATCTTCTCTAGCAGGTGTTAAAACTTCTAAGTTAAACTTCTCTTGTAATCTACTTTTGTAGAAATCTTGCTCCATTGTAAAAGCTGTGCCAAGTAATCCAACCTTTTTGATACCATCTTTAATCAACTCTTTAGCCGTCGCATCAGCAATATGAACTATTGGAATATCTGCAACACTCTCAATTTGTGGTGCAACTTTGTGCATTGTATTGGTGCAAATTACTAAAAAATCTGCTCCTGCACTCTTGATATTTTGTGCATACTCAGCTAAAATTTTACCCAACTTATCCCAATCTCCACTATGCTGAAGCCTCTCAATCTCTTCAAAATCAACGCTATACATTGCAACCTTAGCCGAATGCAAAGAGCCAAGCCTTTTTTGCACCTCTTTATTTATAATTTCATAATATAATGCAGTGCTCTCCCAACTCATACCACCGAGCAATCCTATTGTTTTCATAATTTAGCCTCTTTAATATTTATAAATTAAGATAAAAATATAACTCCTTATTTTAACAAATTATAACATATCTATTCTGTATAAGTTTTATCTTTTTAAAAAGTAAGATTGCAAATGTAGTTTCTATTTAGGTATTTTATCCCATATCTCGATATCATCAATCCATTGATATTTAGGATTTGCATTTCCATATATTTGAGTCAAAATAATAAAATCTATAGGTTTAGCATTACGAGTGGTTGGTCCGTGATGGTCGCCTACTATCTCTCCATTTACTTTCCATAATGCTCTTCCATCATTACCTTCACTCCAATGCCAATAAAATTCCGTTAAAAACCATCTGTTTTTTGGAACAGGAATAGTTCTGTTTTTAATTTCCCAAATTGGATTTGAAGGATTTTTGTCGCCTTGCCAAACCCAATATGGAGTTCCATCATCGTCTGTATATATAAATGCTATTAAGCGAAAGCCCTGATTGTCTGCATAGCCTTTAGTCTTATATTCAAAAAATGTTCTCCACATATTTGGTTGAATTAAACTTTTACTATCTAGCTTAATCCAATACCTAATATACAAATCTTTTGTTCCCTCTTTTATATTTAAAATTTCATATGGACACTGTGTATCGCCACGAAATTCATAATTCTCTTTTTGAAAAAGAGCAGTCGTATAATCTCCATTATGACCAACAACTCTTTGAAGTTTAGAAAATACAGCTTCATGATTATCATCAGAAATATAGTGCAACCCACTACTGCTTGAACCTAAAATATCTATTGGCCAACTAAAACCACTTTTTTTATCTCTTCCTTTTATATATCTATAATCTTCATTATCTACATAAGCTCTATTATCAATATAAACTCCACTCTCAAACCCAGATTTAAACAATAGCTTAGCTTCTGATGAGGTTTCATTTGTTGATTCATTTTTACAAGAAGTAGTTAAGAAAATTGCTCCAATTATTGTAATTAATAATATATTTTTCATTTTTACCCTCTTTTGTTATGTCTAATAAAATATATGCATATAATTAATAACACATAGTGCTTTAATTCTTTTTGTTATAAATTAGAGCATATCTAAACTTTAATTTATTATATCATATTTTAATCTTTACTTTAAGTTGCTATTAAGATATAGAAGAAAAAGGATACGCGAATTCATTTGAGGTAAACAAGTTTAAACTCTAGTAGTAAGTTCAAATAGTCATGAATGAATATTATATGAAATAAGTTTTTTAGCTCATATAACTTATTTTATTGAAGCTTTTAAACATCTAAAAGAGAGATTAGAAAAAAGATGTATATCTAGACAATCTCTTTTTTAAATATAATTTCGCTACAATTTAGCTGTAAAAAAATTTTAGGAGTATATTATGCAGTTAGAATCGTCAAGCTGTTGTTGTGTTCAGTCGCATTGCCAAATGGCCACCTTAGAGTCTATGTTATTATCTACAATCTCTTCTATTATCTATATTAATTGGTATAAACTCCCTTATTTTAGACCTTTTTTTAATAATTAATTTTTTATTGTTTGTTTAATTTTTTGTTGATGGTAAATCAACTATTAGGATAGCTCTACCATTTTTATAGCTATACAGTTGGTTTTATTATCTGTTTGTCTTAAAGCTAACAGTCTAAGCCTTTAGCTTTAAGCTTTATTATTGTTAAGGTAAAAATTATGAGTAAATTTGAGTTATTACGAAATATAAAACTACTATTTTGGTATAAAATATTTGGTTCTATGATATTTTTAGGTCCAGTATTTATACTATTTTTGCAAGAGAAGTTCTCTTTGAGTGAGGCAATTTTATTGCAATCTATCTTTGCAGTCTCTACAGGGATTTTTGAAGTTCCAGCAGGTGTATTTGC
>JALSPE010000078.1 GCA_026986085.1 Campylobacteraceae bacterium
TTTTATTGCCTCTCTCCCAGTAGCTTCCAATTTTTGTGTATATTTGCTGTTGTTTTAAAAGCTCAACAAATAGTTTTTCTAAAAATTTACCCTCAAATGTAGAAAAATCTCTTTTGATAATCTCTTTATCCATCGCTCCAAAGCTCCTACTTTAAAGTGAATATTGAAATATTAATCTTCTGTATGTGTTCCAAATGAAGACATTTGGAACAAGAAAAAGCTAGAGCTTTGGAATATATACTCTATGTTTGAAATTACAGTATGCATTACGAAGCTGGAGCTTTGTAACTAGGTTAAACTTTTAGGATAAGATAATCTATAATTTTTATGAGACTAAAGTCTCATCTCCACAAAACCAGCAATAGAACACAACTAACACTATTTATTTCTTTTATGCCACTCAAAACCTTGTAATATATAAATTGCAGCCATTACAATTACCCCACCAATTATTGTTGTAAGTTTTAGTTTTTCACCCAAAAATATATATGCAAAAATTGCGGCACTAAAAGGGACTAAAAATATAAATGCACTTGCATATTTAGAGCCTCTTTTGGTTGTTGCTAAAAAATATACTGTAGTAGCAAATGTAACTGCCAAAAGCGATACTGCAAACAAGTTTAGCCAAAATATGTAATCAAAACTCTCTATCTTTACGCTAAAATTTAAAACAAAAACATAGTCAATTATAATCATAAAGATATATACATAAAAGCTATAAATAATTGATGAAACTTCACTATTCTTGCTACTTGCTACTGTAACAAAAACCCACAAAATAGCTGCCATTAAAAAGTATTTAATGCCATCTTTAAACCAAATATCAATTCCAAATTTCCAAATTTCAAGCATTATTAAAGAGCCAACAGCCCCAAGAAACAGAGCCAAATACTCTTTTTTAGTTAAGTTTTTCTTAGCAAGAATAGCAATTACAAAAAATGTTAATATCGGATTTAGCGTAGTAACTAATACTCCACCAAAACCAGCGTTTCCGTATTTTGTCCCCTCGAAAAAGGCATAGTTATACATTAGCATTAAAATTGCCGTAATAAAAGATAGGAGTAGAGTTTTTAAACTAATTTTAAATTTTAATCCCATAAACCAAGCAACAGGTAAAAGCGATACTGAAGCAATTAAAAATCGCCAAAATATAAGGTTATAACTATCTAAATAGTTAGATAAAACCTTGGCATTTATCCAAGCAAGACCCCAAAATAGCATAGAAGCAAACATTAATATAGCGTAGTATAAATCTTTCATTTAATTCCTTTGTATCATTATAGCTAAAATTATTGTAACTTAAGATAGTTACGATTTAACGCACTATAGAATACCCATACTACCAAAGTATTGAATAAAAATTATATATAATATTAAATTTTAATGAAATTTACACTTAAAAATAATTCAATAAATTATATAATAAATAATTATTTTAATAAAGGAGACTTATGAAAAAGATTACAACACTATTTTTAGCATTAGGCTTAACAACACTTTTGAGTGCAAATGAGCATGGTAAACATTGGGGGTATATGGGAGAAGTAGATCCAAGCCACTGGGGCGAACTTAATAAAAAGTTTAATATGTGCTCTCAAGGTAAGCATCAATCGCCAATAAATGTAGTTGCTACAAAAAAGGGTGAGCTTAAACCTTTAGAGCTAAATTATAAAGCAGATGCTAAAAGCGTTATTAATAATGGACATACAATTCAAGTAAACATAAAAGATGGAAGCGTTTTTAAAATTGATGGCAAAGATTATAAGTTAAAGCAGTTTCACTTCCATGTTCCAAGTGAAAACAATATAAATGGAGATAAATTTCCTCTTGAAGCACACTTTGTTCATGCAACAGATGATGGAAAATTAGCAGTTGTAGCTGTAATGTTTAATTATGGTGATAAAAACCCAACGCTAGATAAAATATGGAGTCAATTTCCAAACCTAAAAGTAGGAGAGGCAAAAGATATAACACTATCAGCAAAAGATATTAAAGCCCTTTTACCAAAAGATAAAAAATATTATCACTTTATGGGTTCTTTAACTACACCACCTTGTAGTGAAGGTGTTAAATGGTTTGTATTAAAAAGCCCTTTAACAGTATCTAAAGAGCAGATAAACTCTTTCTTTTCACAATTTAGTTTCCCAAATAACAGACCAATTCAACCAACAAATGGAAGAGATATCTTAGAGTAGGCTTTTGCCTATTTTGCTACTCTCAAAACATGTTTATCTAATACAAAAGCAGTAAATTCACCTTTAAACACCTCTTTTTCTTCAACTTTGCCAACTACCTCTACTATCTCTTTTTTGCCTTTAATTTTAGTAATTTTAGCTTCAAAAATAACAACTTCACCAACACGAACGGGTGCAATAAACTTTACATTTGCACTTCCAAGCACTACATTTTCATCATTTACAGCACTCATTGCCGCAAAATCTGCCGCACTAAATACAAAACCACCATGCACCAACCCAAATCTATCAGCCCTCATAGCATTGGTTGTGTGTAAAACCACCCTTGCATAACCACTATCTAGTGCAACAACCTTGCCACTAAGTGTGTTATCTATCTCTAAATGAGTATTTAGCTTTTTCATAAATATTCCTTAAACTTTTTTACTATAAGTATAGCAGATTAATTTAGATATAAATTAGTATCTAGTAAACTTTGAAGTAAGATAGATTAATTTAAAAAATTTTATGCTCAAATAGACGCGAATAAATTCGCATCTCCGTTTGTGTTGTTTGAAATTTGTTTTTAAGTGTTAATTTATTGTAAAGTTTTAGTCTAATTTAGTAGAAGTTTTGCAAAGAAGTAGTAAGACTACTTCTCATCACCTAAAACTACACTCCAGTATCTTTTGCCATTAGCATCTTCGTATGCTACTCCTAAATCTTTTGTCTTTTTACCTACAATATAAGAGCAGAAGTTTGCATCGCTTT
>JALSPE010000079.1 GCA_026986085.1 Campylobacteraceae bacterium
TATATATAGGAAATGGAAGATTCATACATGCAAGTAGTGCTAAGCATAGAGTTGTAATTACAAGTTTAAATAAACCTTTCTATAGAAGTAGATTTATGTGGGGCAGAAGAGTTAATTAAAAACATTAGTTGGTGCGATAATAGAATAAAAAATCTTAACTTTCGCACCTTAATTTTAATTTATAATTTAATATAAACACTTTCATTACTCTATATACTGAGAAATTCAATATACAATATCAAAATATATTAAATCCAAATTATACAATAGAAATCACTTGCCTAGCAATAGTCATTATGCCGTGGGCATTTACAAAAAATCATCGCCTAACCATTGAGTTAAGCTCAAATTTTTTGCAAACACCCACAACACAAGCACTATCACTAATTTTGGCAATCCTATTACATAATTTGGGTTTAAACAGACAAAAGTTAATCCATTTCATATTTGATGCTATCTCTATCAAAAACTACTCTAGACCTTCGAATTTATTCGAGGTAAAAAAGTTCAAATAGACGCGAATAAATTCGCGTGTCCATTGTTTAGTATTAATGCTTAATGTAAACTCGGATTAAAATTTCAATTTCAAAATAATCTACCTTAAAAGATATTGCAACACTCTTTTAGATAAACTCTTTAGCTACAACATTACCTATTTTTTTATACTGCTCATAAAAATCTTCTACAAACTCAGATAAAATTTCAGTTTTAGGTAAAAGATAGCTCCCTTTTTTTTGTGTAAACATATTTAGATATTCATTTGCATCAACTTTTTCTAAATAGTTTTTAGCCAACTCTTTATATGCAATTGTATATATCTCTTTAAATCTACTGTAATTTTCATAATTTATCTCAACTATATCTCCACTTATATCTATTAATTTACTCTCATACAGCAACTCTAGGTGTATTAATCCCTCGCAATAGTATGGTAAAACCTCATCTACCTCTTGCCATGCCATTAAACCAATAGCTCTGCTTACAATATCATCTAAAAATGGCTCTATTAAATTTTCATCTTCACTCTCAAAAAATGCCATTATCCCACCTGTTGTGGCTTTAAACTCCTCTATATTTTTAAACTGCCCCTTTTTATTCATTTCAACTTCGGTATCACTATCTATCCATAATATATGTCCAAACTCATGCCCTATTGTGCTAAGGTCGTAAACTCTGTTCCATAAAGTTGGATTTTTATTTATTAAATTTTTCTGCTTTTGAATAAACTCTACTCCAAAAGTATTAACACTAAGTTGCATTATAGGTTTTGCCTTTTTACCCTCTCGAACAAAATCAATATATGCAAATATCTTTTTACCAAGCTCTCTACTAACCTCTTCATCATTAGGAACAACTTGTGCAGAGAAGAGTCCATTTAACTCTGCTCCATAATATAACATTGGCTGCCCAATATATAGTTGGGCTCTATCTACCTGCTCTAAATTATTTGCAATAACTCTTTTTGCATCACCTCCAAAAGAGTTTGCCATCTTTGCAGCCATCTTTTTAATGCTATCTCTTGTAGATGACTCCTTTTGCATCTTGGGGTTTACTATACGCAAATCCCACTCTAGTGCAACAGCCTTTCTATATTTATCTTCATAATACTCCAAAGGGTGTCCAACTTGCAAAGGGGTTGATATACTCATCCAAGCTCTATCTACATTAGCCCACAATGACACCAACGAATCTGGCTCTCTTGATAAAAATGCCTCTTTTATAGCCCTAAAATACTCTAGCCACTCTCTCTTTTGTCTATACACTTCATCCTCTAATTGAGCAAGAATATCAATTAAGATATCTAATTTTTGAGCTATCTCAGACACTTCCTTCTCAAAAGCTTCTGCATACGAAACTCTAACATATTTCCCATCTTGATTTACCAATACAGAGTAGCATCTATCAGCTATCTTTCCATCTTTACAATCGAGTAGCTTCTCATTTTGCAGCATTGTAAAAATTTTATCCTCATCACCTTTAAATAGCTCATACAACTCCCTATTTATACCATTTATAATATGCCCTCTCCATCTGCTCTGCCATTTTGTAAAGCTCTCTCCAATACTGTGAACTCCTCCAATTAATGCTCTGTAAAATGGTGTTAATAACTTCTCTTCTTCTATAAAGTTAATCAATTTATCAAATCTCTCTAAATATCTATTTGCATTAAACTTATAAGCTAACTCCAATTTGATATCTATCTGCTCTTGAGAAAAGCCTTGAGACTTTAAAAGCTGCTCTAGCGAATCCTCTCTTAAATTAATCAAGTAAGTCAAAGATGCAACAACTGCCTCTTTTGACTCTTTTATGCCAACAAGCTCTAAAAAGTTATCAACCAACTCTTTTGCCTCTTTATGCTCTTTTCCTTTTGCTAAATCAAAATATCTATTTTGCTCCTCTTGAGATAGTGTAAGTTGATCATATATCTTTTGAATATCCTCTATAAATTGCTCTCTTCTACTCACCATATCTCCTTATCATATCAATTATTGGTTTTGCTAAATTTAATGCTTTTGCTCTATGCGAAAGGCTCTCTTTTATCTTGCTATCTAACTCTCCTAAAGTTTTATCAAACCCATCTGGAATAAATATTGGGTCATAACCAAACCCCTTATCTCCTCTTGGAGTATCAATAACCTTGCCATACATCTTTCCATGCACAACATACTCCCCATACTTTGAGACAATTGCAATAGCTGCACTATAGTGAGCTTTAGACTCTCCTATTTTAAGCTCTTTTAAACTATCAATTGCTTTTATTAAATTATCTCTGTCACTAGCTTCCTCTCCTGCAAATCTAGCCGAATATACCCCTGGTTTACCACCTAATGCATCTATACTTATTCCACTATCATCAGATACTACAATATACTCGCAACCCAATTTTTTATAAATCTCTCTAGCTTTAATTAAAGCATTTTGAGCAAAACTATCTCCATCTTCTATAATCTCAAACTCATCTAAAAGTTCAAAATATGGTGTAATTTTCTCTTTTAAAATCTCTTCAAACTCTCTTAATTTACCTCTATTTCCACTAGCTATTACAACTTTTAACACTCTTAAACCTCTTTTTATCATAATGGTTATATAATCGCAAAATAATTATAACATAAAAGGTTGATAATGAAGCAAATTATTTCCAAAGTATGGCATTTAAGTTTAATAATTGGTTTAAGATTTTTAGGATTGTTTATTGTAATGTCAGTCCTTTCAGCATATGCTACAAACCTACCAGGTGCTACACCAGCACTTGTTGGTTTAGCAGTTGGAGGCTACGCATTAACTCAAGCAGCACTTCAAGTTCCATTTGGGGTGCTAAGTGATAAAATAGGCAGAAAAAAAGCTATTGCAATAGGTTTAGTAATTTTTGGTGCAGGTTCGCTTATTGCTGCTGGTGCAGATGATATCTATACACTCTTAATTGGTCGTTTCTTGCAAGGTGCTGGAGCAATAGGCTCTGTTATTATAGCAATGATAAGCGACCATGTAAAAGAGGAAGAGAGAGCTCACGCAATGGCAATTATGGGTATGGTTATTGCTTTTGCATTTACAGGTGCAATGATTTTTGGTCCTATATTTGGTAGTATGGGTGGTGTTCCGTTTCTATTTGAATTGACTGCTGGTATGGCATTTTTATCTATTATTCTATTATATACTATTGTTCCAAATCCTCCAAAAATAACACACAGCTTCTCTGAAGAGGAAGCAAAAGTAGCCTCAGTATTTAAAGATGCAGATTTAAAAAGAATGTATATTACATTCCTTTTCCATAGCTCAACAATGGCTATTGCATTCTTTTTAATACCTATGGTTTTAAAAAACAATTTTCATCTACCTCTAAATGAGTTTTGGAAAATATATCTACCAGCTGTTATTTTAGGCATTATAGCTATGGGGCCAGCAGCTGTATTTGGAGAAAAGTATAACAAAGGTAAGCAGATTTTCTTAATCTCAATTGCAATTATAGCTTTAGCATTTATATTTATGGGCTTTGCTACAAAACTTTGGCTCTTTGGGGTTGGTGTATCACTATTTTTTATTGGGTTTAATATGTTTGAGCCACTACTTCAAAGTTTTGTAAGTAAATTTGCAAAAGCTCACCAAAAAGGTGCAGCTCTAGGTGTTGCAAATACATTTGCATATGTAGGTATGGGTATAGGAGCAACACTTGCTGGTAAAATATTTGAATATGCCAATGTGAGTGGTGTTGCTATTGCTGTTTTGGTAGTATCAATTTTTTGGGCAATATGGATAGCTGGTATGAGAAATCCAGGACTTAGAGGAACTATCTATTTAGATAAAAACTTCTACGATTTCGATAAATTAAAAGAGTTAAAAGCAATGAGTGGTATTGCAGATATCTATATTAACGAAACAGAAGGTATAATGGTAGTAAAATATGATAAAGAGAGCCTAGATGAAGATACAATCAGAGGCTTTATGTTAAAAAAATAAGGAGTTGTAGTGGATAGCTACTTAAATAACCCAGAGTTTTACCTAAATAGAGAGCTATCTTGGCTTAGATTTAATAGCCGAGTGTTAGAACAAGCCAACTATGACGACCTTCTGCCACTGGATAAACTTAAATTTATAGCAATTTATGGAACAAATTTAGATGAATTCTATATGATTAGAGTAGCAGGACTAAAATCTCTATATAATGCTGGAGTATATGAAACAAGTTACGATAAACTAACACCTACAAAACAGTTAGCAGAAATTAGAAAATATTTAAGAGATGAGCTTCCTCTCCTAGAGGGTAAGTTTTTAGAGATTGTAGAAGAGTTAGCAAATAACGATATCTATATAAAAGATTACAAAGAGTTAAACAGTGATGATAAAAATAGTATTAAAGACTACTTTTTTGAACATATATACCCTATTATAATTCCTATTGCAGTAGATGCAACTCATCCATTTCCTCACTTAAATAATTTAAGTTTTGGTATAGCACTAGAGCTTCAAGATAGTAGTGGAAATATAAAACATGGTTTAATTAGAATACCAAGAGTCTTACAAAGATTTATTAAACAAAACTCTATATTTATACCTATTGAATCGATTGTAGAGTATTTTACAAAAGAGCTTTTTCCTGGCTTTGAAGTTATTGCATCTGCCCCATTTAGAGTTACAAGAAATGCCGATATGGCTATTGAAGAAGAGGAGGCAGATGACTTTTTAGAGATATTAGAAGAGGGGCTTCGCTCCAGAAACAAAGGTGCTATTGTAAGACTAGAACTATATGGAGATGCTGATGAATCCATTATAGCATTTTTATCAAAACATCTTGAGATACAAGATAAAGATATCTACTACTATAAACACACACCCCTAAACCTAGGCTCACTATGGCAAATAGTTGGAGATAAAGAGTTAGCTCACCTCTTAACTCCTAGTTTTAAACCAAGGACTCTGCCTCCATTAGACAGAGAAGATGTATATAGCGCAATGGAAAGTGAAGATATTATGCTATATCACCCATATGAGAGTTTTGAGCCGGTAGTTAAATTTATTCAAGATGCTGCTGATGATAAAGATACTTTGGCAATTAGAATGGTTCTATATAGAGTTGGTCCAAACTCTCCTATTGTAAAAGCTTTAATAGATGCAGTAGAATCAGGTATTCAAGTAACTGTTATGGTTGAGCTTAAAGCTAGATTTGATGAGAAAAACAACCTTAAATGGGCAAGAAAGTTAGAGAGTGCCGGAGCTCATGTTGTTTATGGAATTCCAGGTCTTAAAGTTCATGCAAAAATTGCTCATGTTGTAAAGCATAAAAATGGAAAACTAAAAGGGTATCTACATCTAGCAACAGGCAACTACAATCCAACAACAGCAAAAATATATACCGATTTAACTCTTTTTACCACAAATAGCAAATTCAATAGCGATGCAACTAAATTTTTTCACCTATTGACTGCTTTTGCAAGTAATAAAAAATTAGATAACCTATCTATGTCTCCTACTCAAATTAAACCTAAACTATTAAGATTAATAGAGAAAGAAGCAGAGTATGGAGTTGATGGACATATGATACTAAAAGCAAATGCTCTAGTTGATCAAGATATAATAAAAGCTCTATATAAAGCCTCTATAAAGGGGTGTAAAATAGATTTAATTATAAGAGGAATATGCTGCCTAAAGTGTGATATAGAAGGCGTTAGCGAAAATATAAAAGTTCACTCTATAATAGGAAAATATCTAGAGCACCCAAGAGTCTATTGGTTTAAGCACAATAGAATAAAGGCTTTCATATCAAGTGCAGATTTAATGCCAAGAAACTTAGATAGAAGAATAGAGTTACTAATTCCTATTGAATCAAATAAATTAGCCTCAAGAGTAGAGCAAATATTAAAACTGCAACTTGATGATAACACTCACAGATTTGTCTTGACTAATGAGTATGAATATAAGAGAATTTATCCAAAAGATGGAGAAAAAATAATAGACTCACAAAATCTACTAGAGAGATATGTAGCAAAAGCAGCAAATTTAAGCAAAACAAAAAAGAAGAAAAATATTAAAAAATTAGCCAAACAGATGCTAAATAGTGAAGGATAGATAATGAAACCAATAATTTTGCCATATAAAGGTGAATATCCAAAAATTGATAAAAGTGCTTGGGTGGCTCCAGGTGCTACTGTTGTTGGGGATGTAAAAATAGAAGAGGATTGCTCTATATGGTTTGGCGTTGTAATTAGAGGTGATGTTCACAAAATAAGAATTGGAAAAAGAGTATCTGTGCAAGATTTATCAATGATACATGTAACGCACTACAAAAAAGATGACAAGAGTGATGGTAGCCCCACTGTTATAGGTGATGATGTAACTATTGGACATAAAGTAATGCTTCATGGATGCACAATAGAAAATGCATGTTTAATTGGTATGAGTGCAACTATTTTAGATAATGCAGTAATTGGAAAAGAGTCAATAGTAGGTGCTGGAGCACTTGTAACAAAGGGTAAAGTATTTCCACCTCGCTCTTTAATTATTGGCTCTCCTGCAAAAGTTGTTAGAGAACTTACAGATAAAGAGGTAGAAGAGCTATACAACTCTGCTTCAAGATATGTTAAATTTATGAGTGGCTACAAAGATGCTTAATATCTTTATCAAGAGTTTAAAAGATATATTTAGCCCAAGTGTTTTAGCATTTATTATTAAAATTGGCTTAGGCTCTATTGCCATAATGGCTACTATACTTTGGATATTTTGGGATAAACTCACAAACTTTACAGAGCATCTTATATCTTCAATTCCTTTTATTGGTAGTTTATCTATAGTTCAAAACAGTGGAGTTGTTATTGCATCACTAATTATAGCTTACAGTTTAACTATTATCTTAATATCTATATTAACTTCTATATATAGCCCTAAGCTTTTAATTAAATTAGCAAAAAAACACTACCCCGATATTAAACCAAATGATTATAGTAAAATATCCAAATCTATCTACTATAATATTAAAGCGACACTTATATTTTTACTTCTGTTAATTTTAACCTTACCACTTCTTTTTATTCCAATTATCGGGCAATTAATTATGTTAATTCTTTGGGCAATCTTACTAAAAGAGCCTACATTCTATGATGTTGCATCTCTATTTATAAAAGATGAAAAAGAGTATAAGAGATATAAATCCATATGGATTATAGCCATTGTTGCATCTTTGTTTAACTTTATTCCATTTTTAAATATCTTTGCTCCTATATATGCTCAAATTATATTTATGCATTGGCTACTACCAAAACTAAAAATATAAGTTTATATTTAAAATCACTCTGGACCCTCGAATTTATTCGAGGCAAAAAAGTTTAAACTCTAGCAATAAGCACAAATAGACGCGAATGAACTCGCATGTTCATGTTCTTTAAAATAAGTTTTACTATTTAACTTTACTTTTGCACTCAATTTTGCTTATTTTTCAAAGAAAAAAGTGCCATTGCGATATCTAATGAAAAAAATCAATATACAATATATAGCACTTAAATACTTAGTTTATACAATTTTTAGTTAGCTTTTACAAAAGATAAGAAAAACAACCTTACCCAAACTATCGCTACTTTATATTTCATTTTGACATAATTTTTATTAAATATTTCATATTGTCATATAATTACTATAGAGTAATATTAAGGGGTATAAAATGAGAAGTGGATATAAAGTAACACTATTACTATCTATACTAATTTGCTCACTATATGGTAGCAATATAGATATAAAAAGTAGTGTAGATAGTAATATAAAAGTAGGTGACTTCTATACAAGAGAGCACACTATAACAAATAGCAATAGCAATACTCTAGTAAATATTAAATATCAACTCAATTCAAAAGAGCCATATCAGCTAGATAGTAGCTCACTTACAAATGGTGAGAGTGTAACTATAAAAGATGTTAAATTAGCATCAACTGCTGGAGATAGAGATGAAGATTACACTTTTACTGCGATAGAGTATGATTTAACAAATAAGCAAATAATTCTAAGCGATAATTTCAATAGTGCCTCAAACTGGGGTAAAGATTGTATTATAGACAATGGAGTAGCAACTACAAAACGCACTCAAACAGGTGGAGGAGTATGTCATAAAACTATTAATATTGAACAAAATAGAGCATACTCTTTAAAATTAAAGGCTAAATATAGTGGAGATTCTCAAGCACAAAATGCCATAGTTTTATTGCAATACTACAATAGTCAAAATGAAGCTGTATCTAAGTTTTACAGTAAAGCAGTTACCTCTAACAATACATTAAAAGAGTTAGAACTATACATCCCAAAAGCTCCACCACAAGCTACTTTATTAGATATAAAAGTAGTAACAGCTCTTGATGATAGCGTAACATTTGATGATGTAGAGTTAAACTCATACACAATAAATAACTCTACCCCTGTAAAGAAAAACTCAAAATTGAGCTATACGATTTTAAATAACAATAATGCAAATGCTCCAACAGCCACACTAGGTGATTACATATGGTTTGATAAAAATCAAAATGGTATTCAAGACTATAGCGAAAAAGGTATAGAAAGAATCAGGGTTCATCTATATAAAGATGGAAAAGATACAGGAGATTTAAACTATACAGATAGAAACGGTAGATATATTTTTGATAATTTAGAACCAGAGCACAACTACTCTATTAAAGTTGATTTACCTAAAAACTATAAAGCATTTACAATTAAAAATGCAGGAAATGATAGAACAAAAGATAGCGATACAAATGGCTTTGGATATAGCGATACTATATTTTTAAAAGCTGGTGATAGATATTTAGATATGGATTGTGGCTTACTATGTAACTGTATTGCTTGGATAGATATAGAAAAATATACAAATGGAAAAAATTCAGACCAATCACCAGGAGAGGGCTTAATCGCAGGAGATGAAGTAATTTGGGAGTATCATGTAACAAATAGTAGTAGCTTAAAAGTTAAAAATATTAAAGTAGTTGATGATAAAGAGGGAGTTATAAACTGCCCTAAAACTACACTAGAGGCAAATGCATCTATGATATGTATTAAAAAAGGTATTGTAAAAGAAGGGAACTACTCAAATATGGCGACTGTTACAGGTATTGCAGAGAATAACCAAACAGTAACAGACCAAGATCCATCCCACTATCATGGCATTAAACCATCTTCTATAGGAGATACAATTTGGAATGATAAAAACCAAAATGGTATTCAAGATGCAGGTGAAAGTGGTGTAGCAGGAGTTAAAGTAGAGTTGCTAGATAGCAATGGAGATATAGCAAAAGATATTCATGGCAATCTAATTAATGCTGTAACTACAGATAACAGTGGTAAATATCACTTTAACAACTTAGGAAAAGGTAGCTATATAGTTAAAATTACCACGCCAAATGGCTATATAGTAACTAAAAAAGAGCAAGGAAACGATAAAACAAAAGATAGCGACATAGATCCTACAACAGGAAAAACTGATATTATAAATTTAGATATAGGTGTTGATGATAATAGTTGGGATGGTGGAATATACCAGCTAAATAGCTCTATTGATATTGAAAAATCAACAAATGGAGAGGATGCAGACAATACAAACGGTCCAGAGATAAAGGTAGGAGAGAAGGTTATTTGGGAGTATAATGTTACAAATAGAGGTAATGTAAAACTAACAAATATTGTAGTTAAAGATAATAAAGAGGGGGTAATTAATTGCCCCAAAACAGAGCTAAATGCTGGTGAATCTATGGTGTGTGTAAAAGAGGGAGTTGCTAAAAAAGGAAAATATGAAAACGAAGCAATAGTTACGGCAAAAGACCCAACAGGCGAAAGTAAAAGTGATAAAGACCCATCTCACTACTATGGAAAAGCTCCATCTTGCCTAGGGGATTATATTTGGGAAGATAGCAATAAAAATGGTATTCAAGATAGCAACGAGAGTGCAATATCTGGAGCGAAAGTTGAACTTTTTGATAATAGTGGGAATATAGCAAAAGATATAGATGGAAATAGTATTACACCTATAATAACTAATGCCAATGGTAAATATATCTTTTGCAACCTTGATAGTGGTAACTATATAGTAAAAGTTACTCCACCAACAGGCTTTAGTATTACAAAAAAAGATCAAGGCACAAATGATACAAAAGATAGCGACATAGACCCAAAAACAGGCAAGACAACCACAATATACCTACCAGAAGATACAAATGATACAAAATGGGATGGTGGACTTTATCCAAATAGTGGAACAGGCGAAAATAACCATACAGGAACTGCTTGTCTTGGAAACTATTTGTGGCTAGATAGAAACTTAAATGGAATACAAGACTCTAACGAGCTAGGAGTAGTAGATATTAAAGTAGAACTATATGATGCTACTACAAATAAATTAATTGCAACAACCAAAACAGATGGAGATGGTAAATATCAATTTTGCAAACTCAAACCTGGTAGATACAAAGTTAAATTTGCTCTACCAAATACATATCTATTTACTCTTCAAAACAGAGGAGATGATATGAGAGACAGCGATGTAGATAATAGTGGCTGGACACAAGTAGTTACACTAGAGGCAGGAGAGAAAAACTTAACCCTAGATGCAGGTATATATTGTGAATGCGATGACTATAAAATTCATCCAGAAAGATACAAAAAATCATCAGCATCAATATCTATTTTTGGTTCTTTTGCTCTACTAATATTTATAATCTTTGCGACATCTACACTAAAGTATAAGAGGGATTAAACCTCTTTTATACTCTACTTTTTATAAGATAGATAGGTTTTAAACCAAATTAAAATTAAAAGCTATACATTTTTCAAAAGCAATTAAATTTTATAATCTCTATTAAAAAACAACGATAAATCCATTATTTATAGCTTTTTTAAAAAATATTTATATAAATATGAAATATTTTCTTTTTATATTATGATAAAATGGTATAATATATAAAAATAGATAGATTAAAAAGGATATATAATGAGAAAAGCTTTCACAATGATAGAGCTAACATTCGTTATCGTAATTATAGGGATATTAGCAGCAATAGCTTTACCAAAATTTAATGCAACAAGAGATGATGCAACTCTAACTAAAGCTAAAACAACTGTAGCTTCAATTAGAAGTGCAATAACACAAGAGGCTCAAAGAAGACAGATGGA
>JALSPE010000080.1 GCA_026986085.1 Campylobacteraceae bacterium
AATGAGTTTAAGAATTTTGATTATAAGGGTTTTTTGGATAACTCTAAGATTTTGCGAGACTATTTAAAAAAAGGTAGTGCAAAAAAGGTTGCAAATATTTTAGAACCATAAAAAGTAAGTTGATTTTGGGGATATAAGCGTAATAGTTATTTACATTTAAGTTTATGAAGTTTTTTGTATATAAACTATATTATAAAACGAACACGCGAATTTATTCGCGTTTTACATATAATTATCTATATAAATATAAAATAGTAAATATAGTTGGCTTTTAGCTTCTATTCAACTTTTTGATGTAATATTTTTTATATAACTGTATTGTATTTTTTGACTCGAATGAATTCGAGCATTCAAGAGTTTTTTAATTTTAAGTATCTGTATCTATTATCTATAAGTTAGGGTTTGTATATAAGAGAAGCTCTAAGGCTTAATCTAGCTTCTCTACTATTTTTATAGATTCTATATCATCATTTTGTGAGATGCTATCAAGATTTTTGAAGCTCTCTAGGTCATCTTCTTCAATTCCACCAAATACGGTATGAACACCATCTAGATGTGGGGTATCTACAAAAGTAATAAAGAATTGGCTACCACCTGTATCTTTTCCTGCGTGTGCCATAGATAGTGCTCCTCTTTTGTGTTTTATTCCATTATCTGTTTCACATGCTATTGCCCAATCTGGTCCTCCTGTTCCTGCAAGTGATGGATTTGTTTTAGAGTATGGGCAACCACCTTGAGCCATAAATCCAGGGATAACTCTGTGGAACTTTAAGCCATCATAAAAGCCACTATTTGCTAAATGAGCAAAGTTTGCAACTGTATTTGGTGCATCTTTAGGGTAGAGTTTTACTTTAATATCACCTTTATTTGTTTTAATAATTGCATATTGAAGCTTTGATAGCTCATCTTCGCTTAGATTATACTCTTTTAAGTTTTTTCCAAACATAAATTTCTCCGTTCTTATAAAATTTGGATATTATTATACCAAAAAAAAGAGGAGTTTTATCATGGAGTTGTGTGTTGCACTGGATTTGCCAACCTCTAAAGAGAATTTAGAGTTATTAGAGAGTATTAATATGTATGATAATTTGTGGGTAAAGGTGGGTTTTAGAACATATATAAGAGATGGTAAAAAAATTTTAGAATCTATTAAAAAAATTAATCCTACTTTTAAAATTTTCTTAGATTTAAAGCTATATGATATTCCAAACACTATGGCAGATGCTAGTGAAGAGATTGCCAAGCTAGGTGTTGATATGTTTAATGTTCATGCAAGTAGTGGAAGGGTTGCTATGAAAAGTGTTATGGATAGACTCTCTAATTTAGAGAAGAGACCACTGGTTTTAGCTGTAACAGCACTAACTTCTTTTGATAATGATGAGTTTAAAGATGTATATGGTGATGATATAGATAGAAAGGCTATTGAATTTGCAAAAGATAGTTATGAAGCTGGTTTAGATGGCGTTGTTTGTAGTGTTTATGAGAGTTTAAATATAAAAAATGCTACAAATAGTAACTTTTTAACACTTACACCAGGTATTAGACCATTTGGAGAAGATAGCAATGATCAAGCAAGAGTTGCAACAGTTGATAGTGCCAATAAAAATAGAGTAGATTTTATTGTTGTTGGCAGACCAATATATAAGAGTGAAACCCCCTCTACAAAAGTAAAAGAGATATTAGAAGCAATATAGGGCAATAGATTTTATTTATTGCCAGAACCAATTGCCAAAGCGTTATCCATTCCTGTAATCATAAAGTAAACTCCTATAGCAAACATAGCTAAAATTATTAATGGTGCGTATTTTTGTAACATATCGAACTCCTTTTTTTATCCTATTTTTAAACCAGTTAAAAAACCAACAATTATCGATGCTCCTCCAAGAGGTTCTAGCGATGATATATTATTATATACAAATTTATATGAATTGTGAAGTGCAACTGATATTATGTCAAAAATATTTATAATATTATCTCCACTTACTGTTATATAATTTTGTGCATTCAGCCAAAATATGGCTACTGTTGCCAAACCTAGTAAAAAGAGTAGTATCTTAAAACCCTTCTTAAAAAAGTAGCCAACAGATAGCCCTAACAGAAATCCTGAGCCAATTTGTGTAAAATTAATACTATTTAAAAGTGATGAAGATTCTATCTGCTCATTCATATTTGTTCCTAAAATTTTATTATCTATTTTATCATAATTTTAATAAAACTACCAATATTTCTAACTATTAATTAATGTCATTATAATAATATTTTTATGTTATTTTAATGTATAATAATATTCTTTAAAGCCAATTTATGGTAAAATAATTTATATAAAAAATAACTATTAGGAATAAAAATGAAATTAATAAATAAAATATTTACTACACTTTTATTAAGTAGCTCACTAATAAATGCTATGAGTTACAGTTTAGATAAAAGTAACAGTAGCTACAACTTAATATATGCTACAGGACATATTACTCATGGTGATTTAAACAGATTGAGTAGTATATACTACTCTCTACCATCAAATAAACAGAGTATTGTTGTATTTAACAGTAATGGTGGAGAGTTAAACGAAGGTATAAAAATTGGTAAATTTTTAAAACAAAATCGCATAGGCTCTTATGTTAAAGATAATGGTATATGTGCTAGTAGTTGTGCTTTAGCGTTTTTGGGTGGTAGGGCGAAAAACGGAAAACGATTTATGGTTTTGCCATATAGCTCTAATTTGGGTTTTCACTCATTTTACTATAAAAATGGAAATTATGTAAAACTGACAAAAGTTCAACATGATTTATCAAATCTTTTGAGTTACACAAACTATGTTGGGGCTCCAAGCTATCTTGTAACAAAAATGTTTAAGACCAATTCCCATAATATGTATTGGGTTAATTCTACAGATAGAAGAGCATTAAGAATTAAAAGTGCCATTGCAATAAAAAGTAAAAGAGCTTATGCAAACAGTGGCGTTACATATGGTAGTTCTGCAAGTAATTTTATTAAAAATTACTTTGCAAAATTAAATAATGTATTGGCATCAAATAGAGGGTTTGATATATATAATACAAATGCTTTAAGTAGTTTAAGATATAAGAGTTGGATTCATAGTAACTTAGCATATGCTAAATTAGAGGGTATAAAAGCTATTAACAGAAACTCTGTTGAGGCAAAAGTAGTATATACTCTTAATAGTGGAAAGAGATTATGCTCAATAAATAGATATAAATTAGCAAAGAAGTATAATGGCTGGAAGATAGTAAGAAAGAGTTATAAAAATTGCGATAATACATCTATGAGAACTTTAAAAAAGTTTGCAAAAGCACTACCATAAATATTATAACTGAGCCAACTAATACTCTTAAAAGGTTTGAATATAGTAACAAGGCTCTAAAGTTGGCTTAAAAACTCTTTTAGAGCCTCTTTGGAGATTATTACAAAATTTTTAGCATTAGCTATAGGAATATCTTTTTTATAACTATATACTCTACTTTTAATAATTTTACCACTATTTTTATCTATATATTTTATACCAATTGTAATTTTTGCATATGAAGTAGTTTTATCTACTATATGGTAGAAGTCAATTATTTGAATTTCTAAAACTATATTGGCATCTGCGCTAGAGTTATAACCGACTACACTTTTAAATCTGTTACTATTTTGCAGTGAGGTTAAAATATCTTTATAGATTAAAGAGCTTAAAGAGCCACTCCATCTACTATATAGATAGTAGTTTGTCTCATTATCTCTTTTGTAATATATTCTGCTTCCACCTATTGGACCTAATACATATGGATATTTAACCATTATAACTTTATTACTTTTTGGACTATTTATATCTGATACAGTTACATCTAAATTATAGCTACTCATTTTATAGTTACTTTTAGAAACACATCCCGTAAATAGTGCTACTACTATTGATAAAAATATAATTTTTTTCACTCTCCTGGTCCTCTCTTTTGTGATACTCCATTAAATATTGCTCCTGATGGGTCTCTTATTAATGACTTTAACTCATCTGACAACTCTTTATAACTAATTGATAACTCTTGCAAATCTATAATGGCTGGTCTTAAAATTTTTTCTAAATTGTAATCACCTCTTTTTATGGTTTTATTTATAAGATAGGTAGTTTTAGATATCTCTTTACTATTTTTATTTATACTCTTTATTAAATTTGGCAACCTTTTATTTAAAATTTTTAAAGTTTTATTACCATTTTTTGCTAATAATCTATAATCTTTTAGAGTTTTATTTATAGAACTGTTTAAATCTTTGGCGATATTTAATATATTAGATATATTTGTGCTATTAAACTCATTTACAATTTTAATTAATTTATCTTCTAAAACAACTGTTTTAGCTGTAATCTTTTCGCCATTATCTAAAGTGTTTGAAATTCTTTGTAGATTCTCATCATTTAATACAATATTTAATCTATCTGTAAAATTGGCTAATTTATCTAAAATAGCTGGAGTATCACTAGATAGCTTTGATAATATAGATACTTTACTTTTGATAATTGACTCTTTTGTATTTGGTTTTATAAGCTCTTTTGATACCCCACCGACTATATTTATATATCTTAAACCAGTTAAACCTTGACTCTTTAAAATAGCATACATATCTTTTGTAATCTTAATATCTTTACTGATTAATATAGTTGCTTCAATTTTAGAGGGGTTGCTAATATCTATTTTTAAACTATATAACCTACCAACATCAACACCATTTAATTTAACAGTTGAATCTTTATTTAAACCATCAACAGACTCTTGAAAATATACATAGTATCTGTTAAAATTATTGGTAGAGTTTTCACTTTTAGCCAACCAAAAAGCAAAATATAGCAATAACGAAGTAAATATAACTACAAACACTCCAACAATTGTATAATTTATCTTTTCATACATCTTTAACTCCGTTTTTAATATTTGTCATATACTCATTTTTAAAGAATTTTTTAACAAATATATGGTCAGATTTTAAGACCTCTTCTAATGAACCTTGAGCTACAACTTTTTTATCTGCCAAAATCGATAGCTCATCTACAATATTGTGTATTGTATCTAAATCATGTGTTATCATCACAACTGTTAAATCTAAAATATCTCTTAAATTTGATATCAATTCATCAAATGCTCTTGAACCTACTGGATCTAATCCACTTGTTGGTTCATCTAAAAATAGAAGCTTTGGGTCAAGAGATAAAACTCTAGCTAGTGCAACTCTTTTTGTCATACCACCACTTAATTCAAATGGATATAGTTTTTTTACACTTGTCTCTAACCCAACCATCTCTAGTTTAGAATCAACAATATATGATATCGTTTTTTTAGATAATTTTGTATACTCTTTTAACATTATAGATATATTACTCTCTACACTCAAAGAGGTAAAAAGTGCTCCAAACTGAAACAAAACTCCCCATTTTTTCTTTATCTCTAATAACTCATATGGGGTTAGAGAGTTGATATTTTTGCCAAATATGTAGATATTTCCACTTGTTGGTTTTAGAAGCATTGTTATCTCTTTTAACAAAACACTTTTACCCGCCCCACTCTCTCCTAAAATTGCATATATTTCTTTCTCTTTTATCTCTAAATTTATTCCGTTATGAATTACTTTTTCGCCAAATTTTGTTACAATATTTTCTACTTTTACTACTGTTTTCATATTCCAAGCCTTGTAAATACAACAGAGAATATTGCATCGCACACTATAACTAAAAATATTGCATTTACGACACTTTTTGTAGTCTCTTGTCCTATACTTTCTGTATTTTGGGTAACTCTTAAACCATGAAATGAACCAATTACTGCAATAATTACTGCAAAAAATGGACCTTTAGCGATACCTATTAAGTAGTGTTTAAGAGATAAAACTTCATAAACTCTTTGAATAAAAATTTCGAAAGATAACCCAATTTGAGCTTTTGTAGCTACCATAGCCCCAAATATTCCAACTGCATCAGAGATAAATATCAAAATTGGAAGAGCAATAATTAGAGCAAAAATTCTTGGAAAAATTAAAAAATAGAATGGCTTAAAACCCATAGTTTTCATGGCATCAATCTCTTGAGTTAGTTTCATAGAGCCAATTTCTGCCGTAAAAGATGACGCGCTTCTTCCTGCTACAACAATTGCTGTAATCATAGGACCTAACTCTCTAGCTATTGATATTGCTGAGGCATCAACTACAAATATATCTGCTCCAAATTTTGCAAGTTGAACTATTGTTTGATATGCTATAACTACACCAACTAAAAAAGATGTTAAAGCAACTATTGGAATAGCTTTTACACCAGAGCTATATATAAAATAGATCAACTCTTTATATCTAAAGTTTTTTATTTTTAACAGAGATAGAGATTTTACAGATAACTCTCCTAAAAATCTAATAAATTCAAATATAGATTTTAGCACATCTACAAATTTTTTACCAATGCTAAAAAAAATATTCTCTTTTGGAGCTTTTTTACCACTATCTAATGATATTGATGAATCTGCAATCTCTAACAACTTTTTATACTTTTTAGATTTTACAATATACTCTATCTCTCTTTTACTATCTAAGACTCTCTTTTCAAACAATTTTATCAGTATAATTGCATTTGTATCTAAAATATCTACTTTTGTTAAATCTATAACAATATGAGGCTTATTTAACTTTATAGATAGCAATCTCTTTTCTATTTTATCTAAATAGTTTGTAGTCCATTCGCCAATAAGCTCTATATATGTAGTATTATTTATAGTTTTAGTTATTATATTAAGTTCAGCCATAAAATAGATTATATCATAATTTAGGGTAAATTTTATGTGCAAGTGACAAAAATAGATTTGATTGGTTGCGGGAGACGGATTTGAACCGCCGACCTTCGGGTTATGAGCCCGACGAGCTACCGGTCTGCTCTATCCCGCGATAGAAGATATGGAATAAAATTCCAAATGGATGGGGTAGAGGGATTCGAACCCCCGAATGACGATACCAAAAACCGTTGCCTTACCGCTTGGCGATACCCCAATATTCAACATAAAAGCTAATTGCTTTATGTGGACGGAATTATAGCAATAAATTTTTCAAATGTCAAGAGATTTATATAAAAAAATATATTTTTTTAAATTTAAATACTTAAGTAGTAAGTTTCTATTTAATTTTAGATATAATCTATTCAATAAATTAGAGACAGAGGTAACTAAATGAGTGATGCAATTAAAAGAGTTGAAGATGCCATCGAAGATATAAAAAGAGGCAAAATGGTTATTATGATGGATGATGAAGATAGAGAGAATGAAGGCGACTTAGTATATGCTGCAACTTTTTCTACTCCTGATATGGTTAATTTTATGGCAAAAGAGGCAAGAGGTTTAATATGCACACCAATTACTCAAGAGATAGCCAAGCAATTAGATTTGTCTCCTATGGTTAATAGTAACGATTCAAATCACGAAACAGCATTTACTATATCTATAGATTCTGCAACTGCAACTACAGGAATATCAGCAGCTGAGAGAGATGATTGTATAAAAAAGTTAGCCTCTCCAGTTGCAAAAAGTAGAGATTTTGTTCGCCCTGGTCATATATTTCCTCTAATTGCAAAAGAGGGTGGAGTATTGGTTAGAACTGGTCATACAGAAGGCTCAATTGATCTTTGTAAATTATCTGGAGTAGCTCCTGTAGCTGTGATTTGCGAAATTATAAAAGATAATGGAGAGATGGCAAGACGAGATGATTTAGAAGAGTTTAGAAAAAAACATAATTTAAAAATTGTCTATATATCTGATATTGTTGAGTATAGATTATCAAAAGAGCAATTAGTAAAAGAGATAAACAAGGAAGAGATTAACTTTTTTGGAGTAAAAGTAGAAAAAATAGAATTTAAAGACCACTTAAACAGAGTTCATACAGTAATTAAATTTTATAGTGCAAATAAAAAATCAAATGTAAAATTTCATAATATATCAAAAGATATAGATTTGCTTTTAAATGAGAAAAGATATAAAAGTTTAATCGATTCAGTAGAGTATTTAAAGAGAAATGGCGGATTGCTTATCTTCTTAGATTCAAATGCAATATCAAAAGAACAAGCCAAAGAGTATGGCATAGGAGCCCAAATACTAAAAGCCCTAGGAGTAGAGGATATAAACCTACTAACAACAAATAAAGATACTGAGTTTGTAGGATTAAGTGGTTTTGGATTAAATGTAAGTAAAAAAGTTGATTTTAGACAGTAGTATAATTTTAGTTCCTTCTAAAAAACTGTGGGTAATAGAAAAACAGTTATAATCAAGATATAAAATCCAACTAAAGAATTTACATAAAAAAATTATTTCAAATGGTATTAAATGCAACAGACACATGGTTCATCAATAATTTAAGTGCAAAAGTTAAATTTACACGCTAAGTAATAAAACCAATTTCAAACAATACAGACATGCGAATTCATTCGCGTCTATTTAAGCAAAAAAGTTAATTTGGGCTATTGCCTCGAATAAATTCGAGGGTCCGATATAAGAAGAGAAACAAACTTTACTTTAAAAGCTCTAGTTTACTAGCACTATAAAATATTGATGATTTAAGCCAGAAAGTTAAGTAGCAGTGTTAATATTAAAATTAAAATCTTTAAGAATAGAATTAAAGTCTAGTCATAAATATAAATCCAAATAAAACCTATAGAATAACAGTTAATATAAACTTTTACTATAACTTAAAACCTAAAATCTTTATATCAAATTATTACAAATAGAAACTAACAAGCTTAATAATAGTATAATAGCACAAAAACTTTATTGGAGATATAATGGGTTTAGGAATTGGGCTTGTGGGGTTACCAAATGTTGGGAAATCTACTACTTTTAATGCTTTGACAAAAGCACAGAATGCTGAGAGTGCTAACTATCCGTTTTGCACTATTGAACCAAATAAGGCTGTTGTGCCTGTGCCTGATAGTAGGCTTGAGGAGTTGGCTAAGATTGTTAATCCTGAGCGAATTCAATACTCTACAATTGATTTTGTAGATATTGCAGGGCTTGTAAAGGGTGCAAGTCGTGGAGAGGGGCTTGGGAATAAGTTTTTATCCAACATTAAAGAGACAGAGGTTATTTTACAAATTGTTCGATGTTTTGAAGATGAGAATATTACCCATGTAGAAGGCTCAATTGACCCAATTCGTGATATCGAAATCATTGAGACTGAGCTTTTACTTGCAGATATTGATGCGCTTGAGAAGAGAATATCTAATTTAGAGCGAAAAGCAAAGGGGAATGATAGAGATGCAAAGGCTCAACTTGAAGTTGCAAAGAGCCTTTTAGAGCATATAGAGGCAGAAAATCCTGTAAGCACTTTTGAAGATGAGAGTGATGCATTTGAGACGCTTAAAAAAGAGATGCGATTTTTGACTGCAAAAGAGATAATTTATGGTGCAAATGTAGATGAAGATTCCCTTGAAGAGGATAATGAGTATGTTAAGACTCTAAAAGAGTTTGCATCTAAACATAATCGCGAAGTTATAAAGCTATGTGCTAAAATAGAAGAAGAGATGGTTGGCTTTGATGAAGAGGAGAAACAAGAGATGCTTGAATCTTTAGGTGTAGAAGAGTCTGGGCTTGACCAAATTATTAGAAAAGGGTTTGATAAGTTAGGTCTCATGAGCTACTTTACAGCGGGTGTAAAAGAGGTAAGATCTTGGACTATAAGAAAAGGAACAACTGCACCAAAGGCAGCAGCTGTAATTCACAACGATTTTGAAAAAGGCTTTATTAGAGCTGAAGTTATAAGCTATAAAGATTTTGTAGAGCATGGTGGCGAAGCTGGTGCAAAAGAGGCTGGTAAAATGAGATTAGAGGGTAAAGAGTATATTGTTGAAGATGGCGATGTAATGCACTTTAGATTTAATGTTTAAGGAGATATTGTGAAAAAGGGTATTTTAGCTTTTATGATTGCTTTTATTGCAGTAAGTGGCTGTGCAGATAAGACGGCTCATGCTACATCTAGTTTTATTAAAGTTTATAAAATAGATTATAAAGTAGATGATGCTGTAGATAGAATTGAAAATACTTTAAAAGATAAAAATTATGTAATTACATCTGTTTTTAACCATGAGAAAGAGGCAATTAAATTAAAAAAGATGTTATATCCAACAAAAACAGTTAATATATATAACTCTAAAATATCTACCAGACTTCTTCAGTGTAAACCTAGTATGGCTTTAGAGATGCCTATTAGAATAGCAATTTACAGTAAATTAAATGGAGATACATATATTGCCTTTACAGACCCAGAGTATTGGAGCTTGAAACATAATATAAAAGATGCTGAGTGCCTAAAGTTATTAATTGCTATAAAAAATGACCTTTATGATGCTAGAGTAGCGCTTGGAGCAAAGTAGATGAAACCTTCAGAGGTAATAAAATCTATAAAAGATGCTCTAAGTTTAAATAGGGCTCAGATGCTTCATATATATGAGTTAGAAGAGTTTCCTATGAGTAAAGAGAGGTTGGATAATATTCTTAAAAACAGCTCTAAAAAGAGTAGTATAAATGCAACTTATGAAGAGTTGGGTATCTTTTTAGATGGCTTAATACAATTTAAGAGAGGAACACCTAAGAAAGAGTTAGAAGATGATGTGGTTTTGGATAATAATTTAATTTTAAAAAAATTAAGAGTAGCACTAAATTTAAAAGAGCATGAGTTGATGATGATATTTGAATTGGTAGATTTTGATATTAGTAAATCAACTTTAAAAGATATCTTTCGTTCACCTAATCATCCAAAATTCAAAGAGTGCTCAAACACTACTCTAAAAGCATTTTTAGATGGCTTAAATGAGTTTTATTATGATAGTGGAGAGTATCTTTAAGTTATAATTTTTACCCTGAATATCTTATCCATTTATCAAAAATATTTAGAAATTTTGATAAAACAGAAGTTTTCAACTAATAAATTTCCAATAAATTATTAAAGCCTCTATATAGACAGTCCAAGGTAAAATGTGGTATAGCATTAAAAATAACAACTAATTAAGATATAAAAAATTTGCAAAATTTAATACTTAAGGATTTTTGAAGATATCTAAATGAAGCTAAAGTCATAGCTTTCTACACAAAATTAATAAAGAATATTTTATTATTTTGTAATAGTAAATTGGATATGAAACTTTAGTTTCATCTAAAAGTTTATCTACATTTATAAGATAAATATCTATATTAAGATTTAATTTTACCTAATTCTAGGTAAGCCTAAAGGCTTACATCCAATAATATTCCAATAAATGGTAATATGTAAATTGAAGATGTCTGGAAAGCTATGGCTAAAGTCTCATCTCCTATAATTTTGTATATAGTTTACTTGATTAATTCGCCTAATTTTAACTAAAAATTTAAAGTAAACAGTGCTATTGCAGCATCTTTGAAAAATTGTCATATATCTTGATAATAGCTATGATAACTTTTGTATAAAATATAGATAATAGCTTACTATCGCCATGATAATAATTTAAGTGCAACAATTAAATTCTCGTGTTAAGTAATAAAACAAATTTCAAACAATACGAACACGCAAATTCATTTGCGTCTATTTGGGTTTAAAAGTTAATTTAGCCTATAGCC
>JALSPE010000081.1 GCA_026986085.1 Campylobacteraceae bacterium
AAAAAAGGTTATTATGGCTAGTGATAGTAATGTAACAGTTGTTGGAAAGATTGTAGATGGTGTTGATAGTAGCTTAAATAGTGTTTCTCAAGATTTGCTAATTACTTTATATAAACGATTTCCTATATTAGGTGAGTCTGCTTTTGGTTTTACTTATGGTCAAATTGTTGCTGCTTTTGTTATTATTATATTTATACTATTAATTCGCCCTTTTTTGGTAAGATTAATTATAGAATTGTTGTTAAAATTGGCTAAAAAAACAGAAACAAAGTATGACGATTTAGTAATTAAAAACCTTAAAAAACCATTGGGCTTTAGTTTTTTGATTTTAGCTTTATACTCATTTTTATCTATTTTATATTTACGAAATAGCTTTGCAAATTTACTACTTAGCTCTATGCTTATATTTAACTTTTTTTGGATAGTCTGGGCAGTAGTAAATGCTTTGCAAGGGGTAATATATAGAGCTACATCAAGATTATCCAAAGATTTAAGTAATGAATTAACCCACTTTTTTTTAAGAGTTATAAAGATTTTAATTTGGCTTATTGGCTTGTCTTCTGTATTGAGTATTTGGGGTATTAATGTTACTGCAATTATTGCTTCTTTGGGGCTTGGTGGTTTGGCTTTTGCTTTGGCTGCTAAAGATACTGCTGCAAATTTGTTTGGTTCTATTGCTTTACTTTTTGATAAGAGTATAAAGATTGGTGATTGGATAAAAGTTGATGGAGTAGAAGGTATTGTAGAAGATATTGGAATGAGAACAACGAAGATTAGAACATTCAAGAAGTCGTTAGTTGTTGTTCCAAATCAGATTGTTGCTAATTCTCATATAGAGAACTTTTCGCGTCGCAGTGTTCGTAGAATTAAGATGAGTTTAGGGTTAGTCTATGAGACAACAAATGAGCAACTAGAGGCGATTATAGCAGATATTAAGAGTATGTTAAAAAACCATAAAAAAATTGCAAAAGATGAGACTATGCTTGTTAATTTTGATAATTTTGGAGAGTCGGCACAAGAGATTTTTATCTACACTTTTACAAATACAGCAAATTGGCAAGAGTATTTAGATATAAAAGAGGATATATATTTTAAGATATCAGAAATAGTAAAAAGGCACAATAGCAGTTTCGCATTTCCATCTCAATCTATATATGTGGAGAGTTTACCTTAAATGTAGTTGCATAGTTTTAGCCTCGAATGAATTCGAGGGTCCAAAATAGGGTTTATAGCCTGTTATGGATACGCGAATTTATTCGCGTCAATTTAGCTTTAAAAGTTTAGAAGGTTTTGAGCTCTTTATTCTTGCGGTTTTTATATAAATAGAGTGCACAATCTTGGGTTTAGTAAATTGATAATAGCCATAAAAAGCACATTTAAAGCTAAAATTTCTTATAATATATCTAAAAAGCAGGATTTATGCAGTATAGATATAAGGGCTTAACTAAAGAGGGGAAAAAGGCTAAAGGTGTTTTGGTTGCAAATAGCCTTGATGAAGCTAAGAGCATATTAAAGAGCAAGGGCATCTTTTATCAAAGCTTGGATGAGGCTGGTGAGGGTGGTTCGCTACTTTCAAATATGAAAAAACGCCCTATGAGTGGTGCTTTAATGAGTGCTTTTTCTAAAGAGCTCTCTAGTTATTTAGAGTCTGGGATGACAATTGTAACTGCTTTAAAATTGATGCATAATCAACACAAAGGTGAAAAGAAATACTCTTCATTTATAGAAGAGGTTAAGAAGATGCTAGAGGAGGGTAAAAACCTATATGTAGCACTTAATAGCCAGAGTGTATATGAGTTACCAGACTTCTTTTTGCAAAGTATTAATGTATCTGGGCAGAGTGGTAAAATGGGTGATGTTTTATCTACAATGGCTCAATTTTTTAGCTCTCAAGGCGAGGTAAAAAAACAGGCAAAGAGTGCTATGGTCTATCCTGCATTCATATTTTTTGTTGCAATTGGTATGAGTGCATTTTTGATTGCATTTGTTGTTCCAAAGATTACACAAATCTTTGAAGATACTGGGCAAGAGTTACCAGGTATTACACAATTTATATTGTCTCTTAGCGACTTTTTAATAAATTACTGGATGTTTGTGATATTAGGGTTAATTGCTATTGTAGCACTATTTCAGTTTAGTTATGCAAAGATAGAGTCATTTAGAAAAAAGATAGATACAATGCTTCTTAAATTACCAGTTATTGGGGATATAATACAAAATTATGAACTTGGAAGATTTAGCTATATTCTATCTTTAATGCTAGATTCTGGAGTTTCATATGCACAAGCTGTAAATTTGGCTTCTACAACATTTAATAATAGGGCTTTAAAAGATCTTTTTGATAAAGCAGCGACTAAAGTTATAGAGGGTAATAAGTTATCTGTAGCATTGTATAGAACAAAAGGTGTAGCAATTAAGAGAAACTTTATGCAATCTTTGGCTTTGGGTGAAGAGTCTAGCAGTGTTGCTTCTGTCTTGAAGAGTATGGCTAAGTTATATAATGAAGAGAATAGGGATAAAATTAAGACTCTGCTTGGGTTAATGGAGCCAATTATGATGCTATTTATTGGTGGAATTGTAGGAACAATTGTTCTTGCAATGTTATTGCCTATATTTAGTATGAACCTTGGAGCGCAACAGTAATGGCTAAACAGAGATTTAGAGATTTAAAGCAGGGTAGGGTTAAAAATGTAGAGAAGAGAAGTAGGCAACCTAAAATTAGATATGCAACCAAAGGTGAAGTATTTAAAGCTATTTTGACAGATAGTTTTATGCTTTGGATGCCGATTGTATATATTGTTTTCTACTTTGTGTTTGGAGGTAGAGAGGGTTTTGCGGCTAATAAGTTACTTGGGTGGATATATATATTAATTCCATTAGCTTTAGTTGAGGTAGCCTTTTTGGTTAAGAGTGGGCAAACACCTGGAATGAGAGCATATAATTTAAAGTTGATATTTATTCCAACAGGTAAAAAGCCACCAGTTACTACCATAATATTAAGACAGTTACTATCAAAAATTACATTCTTAATTTTTGGCTGGATTGTGCTCTTTTTTAGAAAAGATGGCAGGAATTTACACGATTTAATAGCCTCTACTGCACTAGTTTTTGATAAAGTGAAAAATAGTATTGAGTCTAAGTAGATTTAAAAAAGTAGAGATAGATTTAGCACTCTTTTATCTATTCTACTTTGCGATGGTTGGGGTTTATGTTATATTTATGCCCAAGGTTCTTAAAGATTTGGGTTATAGTTCTGTTGAGATAGGAGCAATCTATACAAGTGCACCTTTAATGCGTTTTATTTTGCCCTTTATATTTAAGAGGTGGATTAAGCTAACTCATATTGTGTTTTTTCTATCTTTGGCAGCTACATTTTTAATTACACTGCTATTTTTTGCAACTATTAAGAGTTTTACTCTTATCTTGATACTGAGTCTATTTTATGGTGGGGCAATGGGGGCTGCTTTGCCTTTTGTTGAGACAATAGCAATAGAGCAAGTTGGTAAAGAGAGATATGGCAAAATTAGACTTTGGGGCTCTATTGGTTTTGCCCTTGTAGCCCTTGTTTTAGGAAATATTTTAAATGGTTATATAATGGCACTTACTGCACTCTCTTTGATGGCATTTTTAACTATGCTTACAGGTTTTACTTTAGCAAAATTTGATAGAAATAGCACTTTGAAGAGAGATATAGAAGAGGATAATGCAGGTTTTTCACTATCTAAATATTGGGCTTTTTGGGTTAGTATATTTCTATTTCAATTTAGTTTTGGTGGGTTTTATAACTTTTTTACAATTTATGAAACTTCAAGTGGCATTTCATTAGATGTGGTTAGCTACTTATGGATATTTGGTGTTGTGTGTGAAATTGTGATGCTTATATTTCAAGGTCCACTGCTAGAGAGGTTTAATTTACTGAGTTTGCTTTTGCTCACAACTCTTAGTGGAGTTTTAAGGTGGTTGTTATTAGCATTTTATCCTGATAATATTTGGGTTGTTATGCTTTCTCAAGCTACACACGCATTTAGTTTCGCCCTCTATTATACGGCTGCTATTGCATATGTATATAGGCTTTATACTCAAAAGAGATTAGCTCAACAATTCTTTTTGGGTATTAGTTTTGGCTTAGGTGGGGCAGTTGGAGCTATAGTCTCTGGTCTAGTCTATAAGATATCACCAAGTGGCTTGTTTATATTTGAAGCTTTTGTAGCTTTAATATCTGCAATTATGATTATAGTCCATAAGAGAAGAAGAGAGTATGTCGCTTAATTGTGTAGTTTTAGCTGGTGGCAAAAGTAGTAGAATGGGTGAAGATAAAGCACTTTTGCCATTTGGGGGCTACTCTACTTTGAGTGAGTATCAATATAGCAGAATGAGAGATATTTTTGATAGAGTATATATATCTTCAAAGTTGGATAAATTTGATTTTAAAGTAGATATTATATATGATAGAGATAGTGGCTCTAGCCCTCTTAACGCATTAATATCGGCTTTAGAGTATCTTAAAAGTGATATATTTTTAATATCGGTTGATATGCCTTGTATTTCTGCTGAGACTATAGAGAGATTAATTTGTAGTTATAAGAGTTCTCCTGAGTATGATATATATGTAGCTAAATCAAAATATGGAATTGAGCCTACTGTTGCGATATATAAAGAGAGTGTTTTAGATAAGGCAAAAAGTAGATATAAGCAGATGGATTTTAGATTAACAGGTTTAATTAAATCTTTAAACTATTTAGAGGTAGAGATAGATAGAGAAGAGGAGTTTATAAATTTAAATTTTAAAGAGGATTATTTAAAAGTTATATCAAAATATTAATTTAAATTTTATAAAAATTGCAAAATTGTATAAAAAATATAAAAATATGACATATATTTAATAAATAACTCCATTATATGATATTATTTTCTTAATTATTATTAAGGAGATATGTATGATATTAAATAGAAAGAGTTTAAATATTGCAGTAGTATTAAGTTTTATTGTAGTTGCTAGTGGATGCGCTACTACTAAAAAAGTGTATCCAAAAAGTCATAAATATAGTAAAGTTTACACTAAAAAAGTTACCAAAGCTCCAGCTGCCTATAGGTATCCTGAGAGAATTGTGCCAACTAGAGGTGTTAGGGTTGTTGAACCATACAGTAGTAGAGGTTCGCACTCTTTAAAAGTTTCAAGAAGTATGAGAGAGTTGGATAGAGATAGTGCTAGTGTTAGACCTACACTAGTCTATTCTAATTTTGTAAATCGAGTAAATTATAGTGCACAAAGTGTTGATTTAACTCCAATAAAGGGTAAAATTTTAAATTATATAAATGCTCTTAGAGCAAGTAGGGGTGCTGGTGCTTTAAGGTGGTCTCAATCGTTAGAGAATGCGGCAAGTGCTCACTCTGGAGATATGGCAACAAATAACTTTTTGGGACATATAGGTTCTGGTAAAGCTACAGATTTGGCAAGAAAATCTAATGGTAGAGGTAGTAACTTTTATGAGAGAATTGTTAGGTTTGGATATCCTATGAAGGCTGGTGAGTTGGCTGGTGAGATATTAACTTATACAAAAGATAGAGTTGTAGGAAATAGAGATAACTATTTTCATTTTATACACGCTATGGATAATTTTCAACGCTCTTCAAGACACTCAATGCTATTGATGAACCCAAGATTTAGAGATGTAGGGGTTTCGGCATATAGAGATAGAGGAAGGGTATATTGGTCTATTGAGTTTGGAGAGGGTTTATAGTTAATTATTAGAGCTGTATTTAGAGTTATTTTTTAAAACAGTCTCTTTGATAGAGTCTATATCTACATCTCCTTGAGATATAATAGTAATAGTTTTATCAGGATATATTATATCTTCAATTGTGCGATTTAGTTGGGGAATATAGGCGGTTTTAATTTTATAGTTATTTAAATCTTCTATTTGAATATCTGTAATATTTATCCCTTTTTGTTGAAGATTGTCTATTTCTCCTGAGGAGTTGCTATCTTTTAATATTACAGATAGATACTCTTCATCATTAGTAAAGATTGCATTTTCAGAGTAGTTGTTATTGCTGTATATGCACCTTTTTACATTAATTAATTTCCACTCATTGCCATCTTGTAGATAATTACTTAACTCTTTAGACTCCTCTTTATTATCTGTTTTCCCACAGCAAATATTTAGAGAACACTTATCGATAGACTCTTTTATCTTTTTTATTTTTTGTGAATTGTTAATAGAGAATAAAGAGTCATCTATTTTGGTATCATTTAGTGATAAAAATTCTATTTTTTTAGATTTTATGATGGCATATTTACTGCTTATATTAAATATATCTGCATTGGAGGCTTTACTTGGGGGGAGCAGACTTTTTAGTGCAGATACCATTTTATTAACTTTATCTACAACTTTTTTATCATCGCTGACTATTAGGGTTTCGTTTTTATCGCCTTTTTTTATTATCCACTTTTGGGTTTTAAAGCTATAACCACCATTTTCTTCTATTTTTATAAGGTTAAAAGATACTTTTTGTGGTTGTTTATTGGCATTAGAGAGCCCTTTTTTTGGTATTTCTATTAACTTTTTTTTACCATTTTCTATAAATTCAATATATCTTTTATCATCTGAAATAAGTAGTTTTTGTAGGGTTTTATTATTCTTTTTTAGTTTAAATAGTGTATGGTTAGAGTCCTTGTAGTAGGTGCTCTGTATGATTTTATTATCAATTCTGTAAGTTAGGGTAAAGTCGCTATATAGCAAAGAAGTAAATATTATAGGTATAATCCATTTCACAGCACCCTCCTTAAATTCAGACTTATTATAATAGCAAAAAAAAGTGTTAAATATGTGTATTTTTCTAAATAATGTTACAAAAAGTTATTTTTATGTTTATTTTTAGAGTATTTTGTTCTATTTTTTAATTTTTGTAATCTGTTTAGCTTTGTTAATTCGGAGTTTTTGATATCTAAAAAGTCACTATTTGAAAAGTCACTATTTTCTATAGTAGAGTTATAGAGTATCTCTATATACTCTTTTGTTTTTTTTGAGTGCTCACTGTTTAAACGAATTTCATCTAATTTATCTAACTCTCTTTTTAACTCTGTAAATCTTTTTTGAAACTTTTCATATGTGGTGCTCTCCTCTTTAAAGAGTTTAAAGAGGTTTTTTGTGCATTTATCTAATGCATTTAGATACTTTTGCCTTTTATATTTATCTATCTGTTTTTGTGAATACTCTCTTGGCATTAGTTTTTAAGTTCTATAGTTGTTCCAACGCTTACTCTGCCCCATAGTTTATCTAAATCACTATTTGTTAGGGCAACGCAACCATCTGTCCAATCATGTGCTAATGTATAGCTATCTCCATGACCATCTGCATTCCAGTGAGGCTGTCCATGAATTGTTATTAAGCTACCTGGATCTACACCTAAATCTGCAGCTCTTCTTCTATCTTCTGCATTTGGATATGAGATTGTCATAGCTCTATATTTAACAGGGTGGCATCTTTTATTTAAAATTTTATAAGTTCCAACAGGTGTCTTTTTATCGCCTCTTTTTACTTTGTTTCCTTGGTAATCATTTGCACCTAAAGATACAGGAAATGTCTCTATAACTTTGCCATTTTTGTATAGATACATCTTATGTTCACTCTTTACAACAACTATTTTATCTGCTGCTTTAGATGGGTCATATATTGCATCTGGTTTATTTTGGCAATCTTCACTTGTATAGTATCCACCAGTTATTCCAGTTGGTCCAGATGGTGCTTTGCTACAACTTGTTACAAACAGAGATATTGCCAATACAGAAAGTAGTAAAAATCCTTTTTTCATTTAAAAGCCTTTAAATAAATTTTAGTAATTGTATCAAAAATAGATAAAAAAGTAGATTATAAGGGCTTAAAAGCCCTTGAGAATTATGCGTTTGCAGCAGTTTTTGCAGCTTCTATTGCCTCTTCATAGTTTGGTTCTTGAGTAATTTCTGGAACAACTTGTTTATATGTAATTTTTCCATCTTTACCTACAACAAAGATAACTCTTGCAAGAACTCCAGCAAGTGGACCATCTTCTAAAAGAACACCATAAGCATTACCAAAATCTTTATTTCTAAAATCTGAGCACACTTTAATATTGTCAATTCCAGCTGCACCACACCATCTAGCTGCTGCAAAAGGTAAATCCATAGATACTGTAACAACTTCTACACCATCAAGGTTAGCAGCTTCAGTGTTAAATCTTCTTGTCTCTGCATCACAAACACCAGTATCTAAAGATGGAACTGCAACTACAAGTTGAACTTTACCTTCACCACCTACTTTTTCATCTTGTAGCATTGGATCGCAATTTACTACTGTTACCTCTGGAGCTTTATCTCCTACATTTACCTCATTACCTGCTAGTTTACAAACTGTGTCATTTTTAAATGTTACTGTTGCCATATTTAATCCTTAATTGTTATATTTTAAACTTCATATTCAGAAGCGATAATTGAAGTATATCTTAATCGGATAAAATTTGTCTTATTTAAAATAATAAAAAAAATAATCTATTTAAATTTAGCTAATTGTGAATATAGGTTACAATATTAGACTTCTTTCAAAACTCAATGAAGGAACATATTATTTATTGCACATTATCTTTCATTCTCTATCTTTTTGAATTAGCTAAGGCTAGTCCTTTAAAGATATAAAATAAAATCTAATATGCACTAAACAATATTCTCAATTCATGAGTTTTACAAGAAGTCTATTAGAGTTTTTATATAACTTGATATTTATTTATAGGGTTTTGTGAGATTTTTTTAGTTAAGTAGCTAAGAGGGGAGATTACTCTCTCTCTTTAGCTTTTTGTAACTCTTTTTCGTAGTTTTTCTTACTTGGGTAGATAAATACAGCTTTTCTAAATATTGATATCTTTTTCTTGTCATCTACTGCATAGGCATTTATTGTGATTGGTATAGATGTATCTTTTTGAGCATTTTTGATTAATGGATTTTTAGCTCTTAAAAGAATAGCTTTTTTTCTTTTGTTTCTAGCTTTTATCTCAAATGGCTCAGTTGGTCTTACAATCTCTATATCTTTATTATTTACACTAAAGTAGTATGTATGGTCTTTTATATCTGTATTTTGGAATAGTCCTAAGTAGCTATTTTCTACTTTACCATCAGGTAATACTTTATATAGTCTTGTATCTTTATTTATATTTAGTAGCATATTCTCTTTTTTACTACCCATTACAAACATTGCAATAAGAACAAGCGTTAATACTCCAACATAACCAATAATTTTTGGTCTAAAGTATCTCGTTTTACCTGCATGTTTTTCAGTTTCTCTTTCGCTAGACCATTGAACAAGGCTAGGTTTACCAAGTGCTCCCATAACTGTTGTGCATGCATCTACACACTCTAAACAGTTGATACACTCTAGTTGAAGACCTTTTCTAATATCTATATGTGTAGGACAGACACGAACACAACTCTCACAAGCGGTGCATTCAGCTTCTGGATTTTGCTCTTTTAAATCTTTTTGAGAATTTACAACTTTATGTTTATCCCCACCGTGACCTTCATATATTTTACCACCTCTAATTGGGTCATAAACTGCCATTATTGTATCTTCATCGAAAAGAACTGATTGAACACGGCTATATGGGCAGATATATATACAAAAGTTCTCTTTAATAAATACAACATCAGCAATTAAGAATAGTGCAACACCAATTACAAAACCAATCATTACTGTGTGGTTAGCAGGATCTTGAAGATATTTAAAAAAATCTTCTGGTGGCACAAAAAACCACATAAAGTCTGCTGCTGCTATTAAGGCTAAAACAGACCATATAAGAATAGCTATAATTTGTTTAGCTCTATTTTTGCTATAATCTGGTTCTTTTTGTTTGTTTTTAATATTTTTTCTAAGTTTTAGTAGTTTTGTTTCAATAAAGTCTCTATAGATAACTCTAAATATTGTTTGAGGACATGCCCATCCACACCATGCACGACCTGCAAATGCAGTTAATGCAAATATTCCTAAAAATAGTAGCATCAACATAAATGGCATAATGTAGAGTTCTTGCATATCGAAACGAGTAAACATAAAATGTAACTGTTTGTGGTCAAAATTTAGTAGGAAAAAGTGGTTTCCATTTATTTTAATCCAAGGCAATACCAGTGCAATTATTGATATTGCCACATATGCCCAATAGCGTTTTAATCTGTAAGGTATCCACCCTTTTAGATACTCTTTTTTGCTAACTTTAGCTGTAGTTGCCATAAAAGTTCCTTTTATTAAGTTTTAGTAAAGTTAATATAATTAGTTATAACAAGTAGAATAATTACAAGTTATAATCTATATAATCTATATCAATACAAAAACATTTTATTACTAATTTACTTAAATAAAGTTATAATTAATAACTTTTTTACTATTTTTTTTAAATATAAAAAAATAGTAAACAATTAAATATAAAGGCGAATTATGACACTGACTCATTTAGATGATAGTGACAGACCTAAAATGGTAGATGTATCAGATAAAGATAATACTCAAAGAGTAGCAACTGCAAGTGGTATAATAAAAGTAAGCAATGAGGCATATGAAGTTGTAATAAATAACAGTGCTAAAAAGGGTCCAGTTTTACAAACAGCAGTTATTGCAGCTATTAGTGGAGCAAAAAAAACTAGTGATTTGATACCTATGTGTCATCCATTAATGCTAACTTCTGTTAAAATAGATGTGCAGGAGTTGCCAGAACTTCCTGGATTTAAACTCTATGCAACAGCAAAACTAGTAGGCAAAACAGGTGTTGAGATGGAAGCACTAACGGCTGTTAGTGTTGGATTGCTAACCATTTATGATATGCTAAAAGCTATAGATAAGGGTATGATAATAGAGAATATTCAATTAGAGCATAAGAGTGGAGGCAAGAGTGGAGATTTTAACAGGTAGTTACCTTACGATTAAGTTCAGTAAAAGATTAAAACCTAGCTTCCAAAAGTCAATAAGTGTCAAAGCGAAAGAATACCATGTTGAGTGGGTCTCAGCAACAGTGTGGCTAAACGGCTTTGCTCATTTGGTGTCCAATCTAAGAGTGCAAAGCGCGAGAGCCCTCTGCTGAAGAGAACTCAGCGTTAGCGTAGCCAAATGGGCTTTGCTCATTTGGTGTCCAATCTAAGAGCGCAAAGCGCGAGAGCCCTCTGCTGAAGAGAACTCAGCGTTAGCGTAGCCAAATGGGCTTTGCTCATTTGGTGTCCAATCTAAGAGCGCAAAGCGCGAGAGCCCTCTGCTGAAGAGAACTCAGCGTTAGCGTAGCCAAATGGGCTTTGCTCATTTGGTGTCCAATCTAATAAAAGGAGTTTAAAATGGTTTTAGATAAAAGCAGTAAGGATAAACCAGAGATAAATTACCCAACGAAATGGGGATTTAAAGTAATTGGTAAAGATAGAGATAAAATAGAAGAGGCGATAAAAGA
>JALSPE010000082.1 GCA_026986085.1 Campylobacteraceae bacterium
GCTATCAAAGTTTTAGAAAGGATAGGTCCTCAAAAATTTATAGATGAATTAAAAGCAGTTGCACCTAGCACAATAGTTCCAAAAGGAAAAGCCACCCTTCCTGTTGCACTAGGAGGTATTGGAATAAAACCAATAGATGTAGCACAACTTTACAGCATAATTGCAAATGGTGGTAAAGGTAGGCAACTGCACTTTATTTATGGACAAAAAGGAAAAAGATTAACCATTCAAAATAGCCTCTCTCTCAAAAAAATTACAAATATTTTAAGAGAAGTGCCACCCCCTAAAGGCTACAGAAATCCATTTGGGTTTTTCGCCTATAAAACAGGAACAAGCTATGGATACAGAGACTTTTGGAGTGCTATATACTCTAAAAGATATACAGCTCTTGTGTTAATTGCAAAACCAAACAACAAACCAATTTTCAAAAGCTCAGCAAGGGCAGAAGTAGCCCCACTTAGCTTTGAAGTTATGAGTTATGTGAAAAATATATTACCACACAATAGTTGGCAAGAAGATAGCCACAAAACCACAAACCAAGCTCCACCTCCATCACTAAAATATCTAAATGAACCAAAAAAAGAGGAGAGTCAATTTGATTTTTTATACCCAAAAAATCTACAAAGATTTCAAAGTGCCTCTTGCCAAGATGCAGTAGTTAGTTTTAAATTAAAAGGTGGCAAAAACCCATATATATGGTATATTGATGGCAAATTAAACAAGGCATCTACAAATAGTATAAATATTAAATTAAGTGCCGGTTCTCACACAATAAGTGCAATAGAAGCTCAAGGAAAACAAGCCCTAAGAGATATCTGGGTAGATGCACCCGAATGTCAGGAGTAGCAAAATAGCCATATATAAATTATGCTATTTTATACAACTCATTAACTTCAATAGCAAATTTTTTAGCAACATCTTTAATCTTTTTACAACTATTAAATAACTCTTCAACTAAATCATACTCATCATAAATAATACTTACAGCATCATCTATATCTATCTTCATATACTTTGCAACCAATTTTGAAAGCTTATCTATCTGCTCTTTAGTAATATCATCATAATATCCCATATCAACCTCCAATGTTTTGATAGCGATATCTTATTAAAAAAGAACCACAAAATGGCAACAATTAAACAGATAAAAATTAATCTATCTCATATTTGATTTTAAGTCAATAAAAAATCACTCTGGACCCTCGAATTTATTCGAGGCAAAAAAGTTTAAACTCAAGCAATAAGTCCAAATAGACGCAAATGAATTTGTATATCCATTTTATTTGAAATAAGTTTTTTTAGTATTTAACTCTCAAACTTAATTTTAACACAAATAGTGCCATTACGATGTCTGCTGAAAAAATTCAATATACAAAATCAAAGTGTATTAAGCCTCTATATATCAGCCTCTTTAAGAGCTTTTAATATCTCTTTTTTGCTTACATCTATATCACTATTTAAATATATTGAATTTTCAAGTTTGTCTATAATATCTCTTAATTCGCCTATATGTGCGTATGGGAGTAGTATTTTATATAAACATTTTCTTGTTACACAAGCTTTAATTTTACTCTTTAGAGGCAAAACCCTCTTAACCCTTTTTATATAAAAAAAAGTAACTGTTAAAAAAACTCCTGCTACAACCCCAATAAACAGCCACAAGTAATCTATTTTTTTTCTGCTGTTTGGGCTCTTAATTTCTATCTTTTTACTCTCTAGGTTCTCTACCATTTTGGTATTTGTATTAAAGTAGCTAAATTTAAACTTATCTATTTTAACATCACTACTGCTTATTATTACAAACTTTTGGGTATATCTTCCAAACAATACCCCTTTTGTAATATTATATTCAACTTTAGGCTTATTGCTATATATCGTTGCGCTATTTAGCTTTAATTTAAATGGCTCAATATCATCAAAATTTGCTACACCTTTTAGAGTTATCTCTATCTCAGTAGCGCTATTTTTTAACTCTTTTTTAGATACATTTAGTGCTAAATCCCCAGCTATTAAATTACTATTTGAAATAGGCAATACATCTATCTTTTTAGGCTTTGACTCTAACTCTTTCCAAATAATCATAGATGTCTTTGGCTCTACTCTAGCAACCTTAATACGCTGATATCTAAATTCCAAAGAGCCACTCTTTTGTGGTATTATTATGTAATTGTAACTAATAGTTGTATAATTTTTATCACTCTCTTTGCTTTCAGATACCTTCTTTATTAAAAAGTCTCTACTTCGTAAATCTTCAAATTTTATATATCTTGGCTTACTCTTATTTAGATAAGTTAATCTAAAAGTAGCAACTATTGGCTCATTTAAGTAAGCCTCTTTTTTAGATAAATCTAATCTAAAAGTATCATCTGCAAAAAGGTAAAAAGAAGATACAAAAAAAATAATCAACAATCTTTTCAAATTCTATCCTCTCACTCTTCACTTATAGTTATTACCTATTTTACACAATTTAACCTTTTATATAAGTGGTTAAATAAATATTACTTCATACATTTGTCTTTTCTCTATTCTAATAAAACTAAACTCCTCTACACTCTTAAAAGTAAATTGCTTGTAGTATCCCTCCATCTTGTGCAAACAATAGAGCTCTAAATGTTTCACTCCCTTTAAATCAGGATGATTTTTTATAAGCATTAGTAACTCTCTCTTAAACTTTGGAGTATCCCTATCTTTTCACCATCAAATAATGCAACTTCTACGACAAAATTATTAAGCAGACTCATCCATGCAGAAAACGAAAATATCATAGATATAGACATTATATACAAAAGTGCAATTTTAGATGAAAATAGTCTGCTTAACACTTAAATTCCAACTCTAAAACAATAGG
>JALSPE010000083.1 GCA_026986085.1 Campylobacteraceae bacterium
AATCTCTATTGCGGCAACTCTATATAAAATATATGGTATAGATAATCCAGAAGTTCTAACAGGTGGCTACGGCTCAGTAGATATTATATAAGGGTAATTGTGTTTTGGAAAATAAAAGAGTATTTAGACAAATATGAATATTACAATGAGTTTGTAAGTGTTTACAGTTTAGAAGAGTTGAATGACCCTTTAGCTCTAAAGGTTGATTGGGAGACAAGTGAATATGGTTCTAGCAATGGGTTTAACTATACAATAGCTAGGTTTAGAAATATATTTACAATAAGATTAAAAAAAGTTACTTCTATATTTATATATATCGCATTAGCTGCATTTTTTATGGGAATAGTTTTACTCTTTGCAAAAGGATACTTTTTATACGGTATAGTCGCTTTGGTCTCTTTTCTTTTGATTACCTTTATGGCAAGTAGATTACTAAAAGTATTTGTATTCAAAAAAGATAGAGATATAGCATATGGAGCCATTGAATTGCCTTTTACTAGAGTGGGTAAATATGAATTAGTTGAATCTTTAGACGATATCTATGCAATCCAAGTTATAAGATTTAGAGTTAGAGTTGATAGTGATGAGTCTCGTGAAATTATTGATAATGCTGTTTTGAATTTAATCTTAAAAGATGGTAGCAGGGTTAATTTAATTATTCAATCTGATGTTGTATTATTATGTCGCATTGCGCAAGAACTTTCTAAATTTTTAGATACTCCTGTATGGTATGTTTACACAAACGATCTTCCTAGATAAATTGCTATTTATAAATTTATCTATTATTAAATCTAATGTTAAACAATACGGACACGCGAATTCATTCGCGTCTATTGAGCTTACTACTAGAGTTTAAACTTTTTTTGCCTCGAATAAATTTGAGGGTTATGAAATATCTTAACTCTCTAGTGTTTCAATACCACTCAACATCGTATATTGAATTTTTCAGTAGATATCGTAAAGGCACTGTTCACTTTTAAATATAAGTTAATAATTGTATAATTTTATATAAATTATAAGGATTATTTATGTATAAAACTATTATAGCAATATTAATGCCAATAGTATTGTTCTCTAGTATGAAAAATATTAATGAATTAAATAAAACAAATAGTGACAGTAATATAAGTAAAAAATTAAAAGTAGATAAAAATATAACTCTTGAAAAAAGTAATATTCAAAAAGCAATATTAAAAGAGAAAAAGTTTGCTAAAGAGCAAAAGTTTTACAAGGGTAAAGATTACAACTTAAGTGAGCATAAAGTTGATAAATCAATTTTAGACAAAGTCCCGATAATAGAGCCAGAGTATGACTTTGATATGGATGATGTTTACTCTGATTAACTTTTACTTTTACTCTTTTCTCTTAACTCTTGTGCCTCTTTAGAGAAAATATCATTACACGCTACACACTCCTCTTTAAATATACCTATTTTAACTAATTGAGCATGAATCCAACAACCCATACAAAAACCTAGAGCCATCTCTAACCACATAAATCCAAAACATAAAAACATAAGAGTAATTGGTATATAAAAAGGTATATAGTTTCTATCTGTAGGTAGCAAATGTGAGTTAGTTATGCTATTTACCCAATATGCAAAGGTGTCAGGATTAAAAAATATTAAACATATTGTAATAAATGTTGCACCCATAAGCCAAGCTAATTTTTTTGGAGCGTGTGGCTTCCATAGAGGTTGCTGTTTTCTTGTTAATAGTGTGGCAATCCATATTGTTGGGGATAGATAAGATGTCTTAACAAATAATCCTGCAAGCATATCAAATAGAATATATAGTAAAACAAAACTTTGTAATGTATAGTCGTAAGTTTTTCGTATCATTTGAGCTGTATATATCATATGCCCATCAAAATCTTCATCATAAGCATCGTGTATTGTATTTCCATCTACAATCCAGTGGCTCTCAAAAACTGCACTATATAGCGTATATGAAAGAAAAATAGGCACTAATATAAGCAGAGCAGCTCTAACTCTTACTACTGTCTCATTTATCATTACGGGCTTTGTTTTTGGGTCTTGAAACCACAAATTTTTTAAAGGTCGAGCCATATAAACTCCTCAAAATATATTTATATAGTAACATAATAAAAATAAATATATCTATATATTAATAAATTATTTATAGAATTAAAATATAGTTGTGAATAAATGCAACTATTTATTCTTAATTTTTTTCTAAAATATTGTTATATTTTTATACCTGTTTACAAAATTATAGTAAAATAACAAATATTGAATTAAATTCAATATTTGGGAGTATAAGTTGGATATTAATGAGTTTGCAAAAAAGAGTATAATTTACGGAATAGACTATTTTTTATACTCGTTAAACTCATTAATAGATGATAAAATCAAAATTGTTAAGCAAGATTTAGACAACTCTATAAATGATTTTAATTTAGAGTTAATCGAAGATATTGCAACTCGTTTAACTAAGCTAAGAAAAAAAGAGTCTAGCTTTATAAAATTTATATCAACTGTTATTGGTATAGATGCAAATAGTAGCAGGCAAAAAGATAGATTAAGAGTTCTGCTCGACACTTTAGATATTGAGTTTAATAAATTAGAGAAATCTATCAAAGAAAATAGTAAAGAGATAGAAGATTTAAATATAGTTGTAGATGAATTAAGAGAGCTAAAGAGTAGATTTATCTATTTAAGTAGAGAGCAAAATGTAAAAAGGCTAAATTTTTACCTAAACGAAATTGACGAAAAGGTAAAAATATTAGAGGCTTACATCTATACTCTACTACTTAAAGAGGTAAATCTACTAAAGCAAAAAGAGATTTATATAAATTTAGCCCAAATTAAGCAATGGGTATAAAAAGGATTAAAAATGGAACAAATATTTGCAGAATTTGGAGTTTGGACATATGCAATAGCATTTGTAATTTTTATTTTGGTTTTAGGGGTAATATTTCTAAAACTATTTAAAAAGGCGACAAAAGAGGAGGCATTTGTTAGAACAGGTCTTGGTGGTGCAAAGGTTATTTTAGATGGTGGAGCAATTGTTTTACCAATGGTTCACGATATTACAAGAATTAACCTAAATACCCTAAAATTGGTAGTTACAAGAAAAAATGAACAATCGTTAATTACATCCGACAAGTTAAAAGTTGATGTAATTGTAGAGTTTTTTGTAAGAGTAAAAAGAGATAAAGATTCAATATCAAGAGCAGCATCAACTCTTGGCTCTAAAACTTTGCATCCAGAAGATTTAAAAATATTAATTGAGGGTAAACTTGTAGATGCTTTGCGCTCAGTTGCCTCTCAGACAACAATGGAATCTTTACATATAGAGAGAAAAGATTTTGTTCAACAAGTCTCTAACACAGTAGCCGAAGATTTAAACGCCAATGGTTTAGAGTTAGAGTCGGTATCTTTAACTTCTCTAGACCAAACAAATATAGAGTATTTTAATGAAAATAACGCTTTTGATGCACAAGGTTTAAGAAAAATTGCTGAGGTAACAGAGGTTAAAAGAAGAGAAAAAATAGAGATAGAAGAGGAGACAAAAGTCCAAATTCAACTAAAAAAGCTAGAGGCTCAAAAGAGAATTTTAAAAATAGAAGAAGAGGAGGCATTTGCCGAAGCAACTCAACAATCTAGTATTAGAATAGAAAAAGCTCAAAGAACAAAAGAGGCACAAGAGCAAGAGATTTTAAATGAAAAAGCTGTAGCATTTGCAAATATAGAAAAAGAGAAAGAAGTTCAAGAAAAAGAGATAAAAAAACAAAAAGAGTTAGAGACTGCTAAAATTGAGAAAGAAGAGATTTTAAAGATTGCAGAACAAGAGAAAAATATTAAAATTTCGGAAAAATCTACAGCAGTTGCATTAGCCGATGCAAAAGCCAACTTAGAGAAGGCAAAAGAGATTAAGACAAAAGAGGCAATATCTACCGCTAGAGAGTTAGAGATTGCAAACAGAAAAAAAGAGTTAGCAATTATAGAAGCCGAACAAGAAGCAGAACAAGAAGCAGTTGCTAAAAAAACTTTAGCACAAGCAGAAAAAGAGGCTGCAGAAGATATGGCACAAGCATATAAAATAGAAGCAACAGCAGAAGCAGAAGCAATTATGATTAAAGCA
>JALSPE010000084.1 GCA_026986085.1 Campylobacteraceae bacterium
TCAGTTGCCATTTTTGCCATTTTTGCTGCGTTAGAGTTCTTATCTCTTATATTTGGATGGGGACTATTCTCATTTTTAGACTCTTTTTTTGATATCGATGTAGATGTAGATATAGAATCAGAAGGTAGTTTAAGCAACTTTTTTGGATTTGTAAACCCTAAAAATGTTCCATTCTCTATGGTGCTTATATCATTTTTCTTCCTATTTGGATTTTTAGGAACACTGTTAATTACAACTATTGGCAAAATACCCCTTTGGATATCTATACCAATAGTTTTGATTGTATCAATAGTTGCTCTAAGAGCCATAACAAATATAATTGCAAAAGTTATGCCAAAAGAGGTAAGCGAAGTTGTAACAACAGATAGCTTTATAGGAAAAAAAGCATTAATTCTAGACCCAAAAGCAACAGACAAACTACCAGCTAGAGCAAAAATAAAAGATATCTACAACCAAGAACACTACATAAGAGTAAAACCACTAGATAAAAATAAAACTATATACGAAGATACAAAAGTGCTAATAATAAGAAAAGATGGCGATATATTTTTGGTAGAAGAGGCAATAGACTAAAGAATAAAATAAAGATTTATGAATGCAAGTGTAAAAATTTTTTATTTAACATATAAAGCTTTAGCCTTGTTTAAATAATTTTTTTGTCTCCTAAAAATATGCTATAATTAAAATAAGATATTTTAGCTAGAGCACTATGATTTTTTAGGTAAAAAATTTATAGTGCTACTTGAGTTTATTATATAAAGCCATTTTTAAGTCTGTTTTTAGGATACATTAGATTGATAGGGTTAGATTCATCACTAAACTCCAAATTTTAGCAGGTGTTCTGCACTGATATAGAACTTTTTTGAGTGAGGCAAATCGAGTTATTTTAGGTGTTGCAAAAGAGAAGTTGTTTTATCTATCCATCTATCGCCTGTGATACCTATGAGCTTTTATAGCTTAAATCTACCCTCTCTACTGTTTTAATGGGAAATTGCTTAATTTGTTCAAATATTTAAAAACCTTTTTGCTTATTCAATTAAGCATCTTATACTACATTTTGTTTATATTGTCAAAAAATAATCAAAGAGTAGCTTACTATAATTAACCCTTCTATTTGCTAAAAAATATTTTAAACTCACTTCCTTTATCTATTTCTGATTTTAACTCAATTTTATAACCATAAAAGTTGCAAATATCTTTGATGATGCTAAGTCCTAAGCCAAAGCCTCCTTCGCTATTGTTGGCTCTGTTAAATCGTTTGAAAATCTCTTTTTGTTTGGATTTTTCTATCCCTATACCACTATCTTTTATACTTAAAAATTTACTATTTAGCCCTATTTCAATTTTTCCATCTTTTATATTGTATTTAATTGCATTTGAGACTAAATTATCTATTAGCCATATGGCATCGGTTTTATCTATTTTTTTAACTATATTTGGCTCTATATTTTTAATTAATTTTATATTTTTAGACTCAATTTGTAAATTGTAGTAGTTTAATCGCTCCTCTATTAAATTTGAGATACTAATATCTTTTATCTCTTTTTTAGGATTTTTTTGAAGCTTTAGGTAGGTTAATTGATTATAGATTGAATTTAGAGATTTAGAAGCTATTTTAACCCTTTTTAACTCTTCTATATCTTTGCATCTGTTTAAAATCTCCATCATCTCTATATTGTTCAAAATTATGCTAATTGGGGTGTTTAGCTCGTGTGTGGCATCTTGCATAAAGCTATTTAAGCTATCTATATGCTCTTTCATTGGTTTTACAAAAATAGATCCAAGATAGTATCCCAAAATTATTAAAATAGCTATAATAAAAATAGACCAAAATATCAGTTTTTGCTTTAACTCATTAAGAGGAGTTAAATCTAACTTCTTCTCTAAGTAAAGATATGCAATATGGTTTATAAAGTGTGGAGGGGGAATAATATATAAAATCTTTAAAGTATCTTTGCTTCTTTTAATCCCCATGCTCCACTTGCTAATTGTTGGTGTTATTGAAGACTTTACTATCTCGTGCATCCCATCATAAAGTGCATATCTCTTTTTATTTAGTATATTTAAATTATCATTTTGAATCTCTTTTGCCAAAATTGAAGCCTCTTTTTTTAAGAGCTGTTTTTGGGACTCAATAATTTGATTTTTTTGATAATTAAAAAAGAGAAGAATCAAAGAGATTATTAAAACAGCAGTTGTTCCAACATATATTGCCATAAATCTATATAGGCTCTTTTTTATACTACTCAAAGGTATATCCTCTATTTTTTACTGTTTTTATTCTATCTTTTCCAAGGTATCTTCTTAAGTTATATATGTAGGTTCTTAGGCTCTTGCTGTTTGGCTCTTCGTCGTAATTCCAAAGGGTAGTGTTTATTAAGTCGTAACTTACAATTTTGTCTCTATTTTTTAAAAAAAGAGATAGAAGGTTTACCTCTTTTTGTTTTAGAGAAATCTCCTTATTATCAACTATTAATTTAAAGTTCTCAATATCAAACTCTATACTCTCATCAATTTTGACAATATTTTTTTGTGATTTAAAGTTTTTGTTGATAGTTGCTTTTACTCGAAGTTCAAGCTCTTTTAACTCAAAAGGCTTTTTAATATAATCATCACAACCAGCATCAAATCCACGGCTTAAATCATCTATTGTATTTAGTGAAGTTATAAAAATTGCAGGGGTTGTATTACCACTATCTCGAAGCTCTTTTAGCAAGTTAAAGCCATTTTGTTTTGGCACTTTAACATCTAAAAGCATTAAATCAATAGAAGTTTCATAGACAATATCTTTTGCTTCCCACGCATCAAAGGCTACAAAAACTTTGTAGCCAAGATACTCCAAAAACTGCTTTATAGTGCTGTTTAACTCTTTGTCATCTTCAAGAAGCAAGATTGAAAACATCTATTTTGAACAACCTTTGCCTTGGTGCTTATGCATACCTTTTCCTTGATGATTACCTCTTTGCTCTTTAAATTTAATAAACTCATCTTTAGATACCACTCCATCGCCATTTGAATCCATCATCTTAAACATAATCTCTGCTGTTTTACCTTTTTCTTGCATCTTTTTATGTGTAGCTTGGCTCATACCCTTTTGCTCTGCCATAAACTCTGCAATTTTTGCTAACTCTTCTTTGCTAACATTACCCTTTTGTGATGGCATTAAACCAAATTTTTTAACACTAGGGCAAATTGCCTTCTCTTTTGTTGGATTTATAACAAACTCTTTTATATGTTTAACTCTCTCCTCTTTACTCTTAAAAACCTCGTTTAAGTGGGTAGCTACACCAATAAGCATTGGTGCAACTGCATTTGGGTCTTGCTTTGGCTCACCCATTTTATGACACACTGCACATTTGAGCTTAAAAAGCTCCTCTCCACTTTGATTTGCTGCACTCAAAAAACCAGTTATTAAAATTGCACTTAATGTAATCTTTCTCATAATATTTCCTTTGTATAATATATCTCTATTTTATCAACCCTATATCAACCAAATATCAATTAAACTATAATTTGTAAATTAAAATTCAATTTTACAATAGAAACTACATCTTTTGCAATAATTATTAGGTTTAGAATAGATTATATCAAAATATGATTAGAAAAAAATAAGATAATGAATAAAAGAATAAAATGTAGAAGAGAGAGGGCTAATTAGCCATTTCTCTTTTCGATAATCTCTTTTGCTACATTTGCTGGAACCTCTTCGTAGTGATCGAATTCCATAGAGTATGTTGCTCTACCTTGTGTCATAGATCTAAGGTCTGTAGAGTATCCAAACATCTCTGCTAGTGGCACAAATGCATCAACAATTTTGTTTCCTGCTCTGTCATTCATACCATTAACTTGTCCTCTTCTTTTAGATACATCACCAATTACATCACCCATATACTCTTCTGGAACTTCAACTTCTACTTTCATCATAGGCTCTAGAATTACTGGGTTAGCTTTTTTAGCACCCTCTCTGAATCCCATAGAACCTGCAAGTTTAAACGCCATTTCAGATGAATCCACATCGTGATAACTACCATCATATAGTGTAACTTTTACATCTTCAACAGGATAACCAGCTTGGATACCTCTTTGCATTGCCTCTTGAATACCTTTATCAACTGGCTTAATGAACTCTTTTGGAATTACTCCACCTTTAACTTCATCTACAAATTCATAACCTGCACCAGCTTCTTGTGGCTCAATTTTTAAGAATACATGACCATATTGACCACGACCACCAGATTGTTTAGCATATTTATACTCTTGCTCAACAGCACTTCTAATAGTTTCTCTATATGCAACTTGTGGAGCACCAACTTCTGCTTCTACTTTGAACTCTCTTTTCATTCTATCTACAAGAATTTCAAGGTGAAGTTCACCCATTCCAGAGATAATAGTTTGCCCAGACTCTTCATCTGTAGCAACACGGAATGATGGATCTTCTGCTGCTAATTTACCTAGTGCAATACCCATCTTCTCTTGGTCAGCTTTTGTTTTTGGCTCAACTGCAACAGAGATAACTGGATCTGGGAAGTCCATTCTCTCTAATACAACTTTATCTTTTTCAGAGCATAGTGTATCACCTGTAGTTGTAGATTTTAAACCAACAACTGCACCGATTTCACCTGCATATATCTCTGATATCTCTTCTCTTTTTATTGCGTGCATCTTCATAATTCTACCGATACGCTCTTTTTTCTCTTTTGTAGAGTTTAGAGTATATGAACCAGACTCTAAAGAACCACGATATACACGAATAAATGTTAATTGACCAACAAATGGGTCAGTCATAATTTTAAATGCCAATGCTGCAAATGGTCCATCATCTGTAGATTCAACAACAACTTCTACATCAGGATCTTCCATTTTAGTTCCCCTAATTGGAGGAGCTTCAACTGGAGATGGTAAGTAATCTACAACTGCATCAAGAAGTGTTTGAACACCTTTATTCTTAAATGCTGTTCCACAAGTCATTGGAACAATCTCCATATTAATTGTAGCTTTTTTGATACCTTCCATAATTTCAGACTCAGTTAGCTCTTCGCCTTCCATATATTTTTCCATTAGCTCTTCATTAGCTTCACATTCGCTAATGCCTTCTACTAACTTTTCTCTCCACTCTTCTGCTTGCTGCGCATACTCTTCTGGAATATCAACAACTTCAAACTTTTGACCCATTAGAGTTTGGTCATCATCCCAGATAACTGCTTTCATTTTAACTAAGTCAATAACACCTTGAAAATTATCTTCTGCACCAATTGGTAATTGAATTACAAGAGGATTACCTTTAAGTCTATCTCTAATTTGTCTCTCAACTTCAAAGAAATCAGCTCCAGTTCTATCCATTTTATTTACAAATACAATAGATGGAACTTTATATCTGTTTCTTTGTCTCCAAACTGTCTCAGATTGAGGTTGAACCCCACCAACAGCACAGAATACCGATACTGCACCATCAAGAACTCTCATTGATCTCTCAACTTCAATTGTAAAGTCCACATGCCCTGGAGTGTCTATGATGTTGATTTGTTTACCTCTCCACTCACAAGTTGTAGCAGCAGAAGTAATTGTAATACCTCTCTCTTGCTCTTGCTCCATCCAATCCATTGTAGCAGCACCTTCGTGAACCTCACCAATTTTGTGCTCTACACCTGTATAGAATAGAATTCTTTCAGTAGTTGTTGTTTTACCAGCATCGATATGCGCAGCAATTCCGATGTTTCTTAAATCTTCTAATTTATGACTTCTTGGCATCTTTTATCCTTACCATCTATAGTGAGCAAATGCTTTGTTTGCTTCTGCCATCTTATAAGTATCCTCTTTCTTCTTAAATGCTGCACCCTTTTCTGTTGCTGCATCCATAAGCTCGTTACTTAATCTCTCCATCATAGTTCTTTCATTTCTCTTTCTAGCAGCATCAACTATCCATCTAATTGCTAGTGATTGCTGACGAACAGGACGAACTTCGATAGGAACTTGATAAGTTGCCCCACCAACACGACGAGACTTAACTTCCATTACAGGTTTAACATTTTCAATAGCTTTATTGAAAACATCTATTCCCTTTTCACCACTCTTTGATTCAATTCTCTCTAAAGCAGCATACATAATCTTCTCTGCAGTGCTTTTCTTACCATCTAACATTACTTTATTTATAAATTTAGTTAAAACCTTGCTACCGTGAACTGGATCTGGTAGAACTGGTCTAACTGGAGCTTTTCTTCTTCTCATTTGATTCCCTTCAATCTTTATCTTTACGATTTACTCAAACTTTTTGCACAAAGGTTTTACCAAAAAGTCTGTTTTATGCTTAATGCAAACCTCGTTTACTTTAACTTAAATATTAACTATTTAGGTCTTTTAGTTCCATATTTAGATCTTGAAACTTTTCTGTTTGCAACACCTGCTGTATCTAATGCACCACGAACAATGTGATACTTAACCCCTGGTAAATCTTTTACCCTACCGCCTCTTACTAATACAATAGAGTGCTCTTGTAGGTTATGACCTTCACCACCAATATATGAAATTACTTCAAATCCGCTTGTTAATCTAACTTTTGCCACTTTTCTAAGTGCCGAGTTAGGTTTTTTAGGTGTAGTTGTATATACACGAGTACAAACCCCTCTTCTTTGAGGACAGTTTACTAATGCTGGTGATTTCGATTTTTTAATCACCTTTTTACGCTCTTTGCGCACAAGTTGGTTTATAGTTGGCAACTTGACTCCTTTTTAAATATTTTGTTATCTCATTTAAAGAGATTGAATCTGGTGGGTTACACCAAAAAGTAGTCAATTAAACTACTTTTTGGTGTAACCTCATTACAGAAATAGGCGATATTATACCCAAAAGCACTTAAAATAAATTTAAAATTAAGAGTTGTTTTATAACTCTATAAATGATATATTTAACTTTTATACTTAAATCATTATTTTATAATGCTAGTAAGTTAGATTTTTAAAGTAAAGTTTGTTGCTCTTCTTGTCGGACCCTCGAATTTATTCGAGGTAATAAAGCTCAAAATTAATTTTTAGCCCAAATAGACGCGAATGAATTCGCGTGTCCCGATGGAGCGAGAATATAGATTACAAAATAGTTACTCTACAATATGTC
>JALSPE010000085.1 GCA_026986085.1 Campylobacteraceae bacterium
ATTTTTTCATCACTATCAGTAGCATTTTTATCATCTATTACAGTAAGGGTTATTTTATGAATTCCTTCTTTCATAAACTTCATCTCAAATTTAACTTTTGTAGAAATAGTTTTGTTTCCCTCTTTCCATATATACTTTGTGATATTTCCATCTATATCTCTACTTTTACTACCATCAAACTTAACAACATCACCTTTTATGCCAATATAATCTTTACCGGCATCAGCAATTGGGGGAAGGTTTTTATCGGTTATTTTAATAGTAATAGTTGCTATATTTGAATCAACCTTGCCATCATTTGCTTTAAAGGTAAAGCTATCTTCTCCTATGTAGTTTTTATCAGGCGTATAAATTAAGTTTGGTGCTTTACCACTAAATTTTCCATGTTTTGGTTTAGTAACTATTATATACTTTAAGTTATCTCCATCTTTATCAGTAGCTTTAAGTTTAATATCTTGTGTGCTATTTTCTTTAATAGTTAAAGTATCAGATTTTGCTACTGGAGCATGGTTTTTACTGCCACCTTTATTAATACAAAAAGATATATTTACTTTAGCTTCATTAGAGTATTGGCATAAATCATCAACTGCTTTATAGCTAAAACTATCTTCCCCACATTGTTTCTTTTTTGGAAAATATTTTATTTTACCATTTACTACTACAATCTCTCCATATTTTGGTTTATTAACAATGAGAATACCACTAATATCATTATCATCATCATAATCATTTTTTAATACATCAATCGTAAAATTATTATCTGACGACAAAGTAGCATTATCATCCAATGCAACAGGAACTCCACTTTGCTCAGCACAAGAGACCATAAAAACAGCAATTGTTAAAATAGTTAATACTTTTATAAAATTAAATTTCATAAATCCTCCAAGTAAGCTCTAGAGAATTAGGTATATAGCATAAAGTAAATATTGACCATATAGCAAACTTAGAGCTTTAAAGTTTAAATACATATATAAAAATTATATCTATTTGTATTTATTTAAAATATTTTTATGTCAAATTGAAATATAACTAATAGTAAATATTGCTGATTTAATCTTTATAGATAGCTAACAAAAACCCATATTAAAGGCTTTAACTGGACATCTAAATTATAATATCAATAACATATATAAAATAATCTTTTTTGCTATTCTTTGTCTAATATCTTAACTTTCGCATATAGTAATATATCTAAAAACATCATACACCAAGTGTTTAAGTAGTATTTATAATATACATTAACATTGTATATTGATTTTTTTTCAGTATGTAACGCAATGACACTATTTTCTTTAATATATAATGAACATTCCCAAGATTCTTCTATAAGTCCAATTTTATTGGTTCAAATAAACTAAATAAGAAGAGTATCCAGAAAATAGATATTCCAAAAGCTTTTACTATAAGAATTTTCTGAAAATAATTATGAATATTCGATACAAGTTAAGCAATATATTATCAAAATTTATGCACTTAAATAATAAATATTTAATAGGAATCACAAAAAGAATAGAGCTACTTTTTTAATAATATTTTAATTTTGTTTTTAATATTTCTTGCAAATATCTTTATAAATAGTTTTGTTTGAATGGCTTTTTGTTTTAAGAATATAAATGTTTTACTACTTTTAACCCAGCTTGACAACTCTTTTATTTTTTTATAGCTAAAATCTATTATTTTAAATGAGAGTAATTTTTTTTGCTCTACATTAAAAAGCCAAAATGCAAAGGCTACTATTATTAGTTTTAGGGCATAGAGTGCAACTCCTAAGAGTATATATCCTTTAAGGGCAATAATTGGAGATAGTAATCCAATTAATTCGCCTAATAAAAATGGCAGAATAAATAGAATTAAAATAATATATCTATTTTTATTATGAAGATAACTCTCTAGCTTTTTAAACAGATTAAGATGTTTAATATATTTAAAAATTGGCTCTGCAAAGCGCTCCCATACTAGCTCTTCTAAAATAATATAGAGTGTAATAAAAATTACTTGAGTAGCTGTAAAAAGCTTTTTTATGATTTTTTTAAACAAAGTTTATCCTAATTTTTTAAGAGATTATATCTAAAAAGAATTAAGATAAATATTTTAAATAGTAGTTAGTCTCAATAAATCCAAGAGGATTTATTGCTTATTTTCTTCTTAACTCTTTAATTCTAGCAGCTTTTCCTCTTAAATCTCTTAAATAGAATAGCTTAGCTCTTCTTACACGACCACGACGAAGAACTTCGATACTCTCTATACTATCTGAGTATAGTGGAAAAATTCTCTCAACACCAACATTGTTAGCACCAATTTTTCTTACATTAAAAGTCTTACCTGTTCCTTCACCACGAATAGCAATACAAATACCTTCATAATTTTGAACTCTCTCTTTATCACCCTCTTTAATTCTAACAGCAACTCTTACAGTATCACCTGCTCTAAAATCGGGAATCTCTTTAGTTTCAACTTGCGCTTTTTCAAATGCTTCTATATATTTATTTCTCATAACCTGCCTTTACTTTACAATAGATGTCTGGTCTAAAATACTTTGTTTTAAACAAAGATAGTTTTAGTTTAATGGACGCGATTTTACTATGATTACCCTTTAGATACTCTGAAATCACACTATTTTCTTTATAAATATTTGGTTTTGTAAAATTTGGTGCTTCTAAGAGATTTTTTTCGAAACTCTCCTCTTCTAATGAGTCGCTATTTCCTAATACATTTGGAATATTACGGCTAATTGAATCACACATAATTAATGCACCAAGCTCTCCACCTGTTAGAATAAAATCTCCTATGCTAAAAACTTCATCTGCATACTCTTCTATAACTCTCTCATCAAAGCCTTCATATCTACCACACACAAATGTAACAGAACTCTCTTTTGCCAATCTCTTTGCATCTTTTTGATTAAACTTTTTAGCAACAGGAGTTAAAAATATTATTTTACTTTTTGGCTCTTTATGTTTTATAGTTTCAATTGTGCTAGATAGTGGTTGAATACTCATAAGCATTCCAGCCCCTCCACCAACCAAAACATCATCTACTTTATTATGCTTATTTGAAGTATAGTCTCTTGGATTGTAGTAGTTAATGCTTATATACTCTTTAGCTATAGCTCTTTTTAAAATAGATTCATTAAAATAGCCACTAATAATATCTGGGAAAAGAGTTACAAAATTAAAGTTCATTAACTTGCTTCTAAAATATCTTTAGCTCCATAAACTTCTATAGTTTTACTCTCAATATCAACATTTTTTACAAAATTTGGAAGATATGGCAATAAAAAGCTCTTAGCCAACCCACTCTCTTGTAATTTATTATCTGTTTCAATTAAGAAGTAATCTCCTTGAGGAAGCCTTGTAATCTCTTTTACTATACCTAAAGTCTCGCCTTCTTCTAAAATAGAGCATCCTATCAAATCAAACCAAAAGTATTGACCTTTATCTAATTTGCAAAACTCTCTTGTCTCATCTTCGCTTGAGTAGATTAAAGTATTTGTTAATATTTTTGCATCTTCTGGATTATCATATCCTACAATTTTAATTAAACCTCTTTTAGGATTATATCTCTCAATCTCTAACTCACCTCTTTTGGTTTTTAATACTCTGCCGATTTTAAATTGTTCTGGAAAGTCTGTATGAAGATTTAATTTAAGTTCGCCTTTTAGCCCAACAGTTTTACCAAACTGCGCAACTAAAAACTCTCTGTTTTTATGCATTTTCTTTAGCTTTTACACTAACTTTATAACTTGGTCCACCCTTTGGTTTGCATCCTGAAATAATTGTTTTGATAGAGCTTATCATTCTACCATCACGACCTATAACTTTACCAATATCACTAGGGTGAACATATAAAAATAGTTCTGTCAAGTTTTCATCTATCTTTTGAGACTCTATAGATATCTCTTCTGGATATTTAGCAATTAACTTTACATACTCTACGATGAAATCTTGAACCATAAACTACTACTTACCAGTAATTTTTTTAACTCTATCGCTCATTTGAGCACCAACGCTAATCCAGTAATTCAATCTCTCTTCATCAAACTTAACTTCTCTTGTCTCTTTTAGAGGATTGTAGTAGCCAATTGATTCAATCCAACCACCATCTCTTCTTTTTCTGCTATCTGTTACAACTATTCTGTAAAAAGGTCTCTTTTTTCTACCCATTCTTGTTAATCTAATTACTGTCATTTTGACTAATCCTTAATTTTTTTAGTGGTTTACCACTTTTTGGTGGCGAATTCTACCACAATTATATTAAATTTTTTATTAATTGCTGCTATTGATACTTTAATTTAAGCAAACTTTTTCAATAAAGATATTATTTCATTAACCCAGGAGGCATTCCACCACCACCTTGCATCTGCTTCATCATATCTTGCATCTGCTTCATTCCACCTTTTGTGGACATTTTTTTAGCAACTTTAGCTGCATTTTTAAACTGCTTTAATACTCTATTTACTTGAATTTGATCTAACCCTGCACCTGCTGCTATTCTTCTTTTTCTCGCATTATTTAATAAGTCTGGATTTTCTCTCTCTTTTGGCGTCATAGAGCTAATCATTGCTTTTATTTGCTTAATCTCTTTGGAGTTTTCCAAATCTAAATCACCAATTTGCTTAGCCACAGAGCTCATACCAGGAATCATACTAATTAGAGACTTCATAGAGCCTAGTTTTTTCATCTGCTCCATCTGGTCTAAAAAGTCATTAAAGTTAAATTGTCCTTTTTTAATCTTTTTTGTAATCTTTTTGGCACTCTTTTCATCAATAACAGCTGCGGTTCTCTCCATAAGACCTTCTAAATCTCCAGCGCCCATTAGACGACTAACAATTCTATCTGGAATAAAAGGTTCTAAATCTGGCATCTTTTCACCACTACCAATAAAGCGAAGAGGAACACCAACTTGATGAGCAACACCCAAAGATACACCACCTTTACTGTCTGCATCAAATTTACTTAAAACTACACCTGTAATTCCTATTTTCTCTTTAAAAGCTTGAGCTGTTCTAACTGCATCTATACCTGTCATTGCATCTGCAACATAGAATATCTCATCTGGATTTGCAACTTCTTTTACTCTCTCTAGCTCATCCATCAACTCTTCATCTATTGCTAAACGACCAGCAGTATCTATTAAAAGAACATCATACAGACCATCTTTGGCCTTTTTTATTGCCTCTTTTACAATCTCTTCTGGTTTTTTATTCTCATCGGCAAGCAAATCAACACCAATTTGTTCTGTAATTTGGCGAAGTTGCTCTACTGCTGCCAATCTTTGTAAATCGGCTGCTGCTATTAAGACTTTTTTCTTCTTTTGCTCTTTTAGCATTAATGCTAATTTACCCGTAGTTGTTGTTTTACCACTACCTTGAAGACCTGTCATTAAAACAACAGTAGGTGGTTTAGAGGCAAATACAAAGCCTTGATTACCCTTAGCTGTTAAAATATCTACCAATCTTTTGCTTAATGCATTTAAAAAAGCATCTTTTCCGACACCAACTGCTTTTACATCTTTCTCTACATTAGTAACTAACTCTTTTACAACTTTATGATGAACATCACTCTTTAAAAGTGATTTTTTTAGCTCTGCTAAAGCCTTTTTTAGCGCTTTTTCATCATCTTGAAATCTTATTTTTCCAATTGCGCTTTTAAAGCCTTCTGTTAAAGTATCAAACATTGACATACTCCCATTTATTTAACATTATTTTACCTATTTATATCTTTGTATATCTTTAGGCTCAGGTGCAATATACTCTTTACCTAAAATTTTTATTTTACTAGCGTGTAGCAGTATCCTTTTTGCTTTGGTTGGGCTGCCATATTGCTCATCTCCAACTACAGGATGCCCTATATGGCTTAGATGAAGTCTAATTTGATGGGTTCTACCTGTTTTAATCTCTAAATCAACTTTACTCTTTTTACCTTGAACCTCATTTGGCTTGACAATTGTAATTGCCTCTTTACCTAGCCTCTTATCTATTTTTGATATAGATTTAGGACCCTTAATTGTGTGTATTGGTTCATCTATTATAATATCTTCATATACAACACCCTCTACCCAGGCTGTATAATACTTTTTAACCAACCTGTTTCTAAACTCTTCTATTGCTTTTTTAAGAAATTTATCATTTTTTGCTAAAAGTAAAACCCCACTAGTTTCCCTATCTAATCTATGTATTAGCTTTACACTCTCAAACATTGCCTCTACATCATAACTATCTAAAAATGCTGGTTTGTTAAGAACTAAAATATCATCATCTTCATAGATTACAGATGGATGTTTTGGCATCTCTACTCTAAATTTAGTATCTAATGGCATTAGAGCTCTTGCAATTTTTAATTTTCTATCACCGACATAGACTAAACCTCTATCTATTAACTCTTTTGCTCTTTTGCCTGAGATATTTAGCTCATTAGCCAAAATTTTATACGCTTTATCTTCCACTCTCTATCTCCTTTATAAACTCTTCTAACTTTTGAGTTTTAGCTAATTTAATTAATTTAATTTTACTACTTTGTCCACTTACAAACTCTACACTAGACTTTGGAACTTTAAACTTTTTTGATATAAATTTAATTAACTCTTTATTAGCAGCACCTTCAACTGCTGGGGCTGCAACTCTAACTTTTATAGCATCATCCCCATAAAGACCTGCAAATTCGCTTTTACTTGCATTTGGTTGGGCTTTTATTTTAAGTGTTATAAATTTATTATCTTCTTTATAAAACATCTTTTATATCCTTAACTAACTTGGATAAATTACTCTTTGTATCTACCGATGAATAAGGTAGAGCCATATAATTTAAAAGAGTCTCTTTAAGAATAGAGGGCTCAATTATAGTTAAACCATTAATATGCTTAAATATCTCTACTTGATTATAGTAATTTTTGCCTGTAATAATTTTTACACCAAATTGAGCAGCTTCTAAAGCATTATGTCCGCCAATATCAGCAAATGCCCCACCTAAAATAACTATATCACTAATCGCATATGAATTAATCAACTCTCCCATAACATCAATTAATACAATATCACTTTTAAAATCTTTACACTTTGAGTATCTGCTAAAGGTTAAGTTCTCTTTTAATGCCTCTTTTTCTAAAAATGCAGCAACTGAATTAAATCTTTCAGGGTGCCTTGGTGTAACTATTAATTGTGCATTCTCAACCTCTTTAAGAGATAAAAAAGCATCTAGTATCAATTTTTCTTCGCCTTCGTGAGTGCTTCCTGCTGTAACTATTAATTTATAATTTTTAGGAAACACTTTTGTTGGCTTTTGAGTATTAGCAAATTTGATATTTCCAATAACAGATATATTTTTTGCCCCTATCCTTTTTAAACGCTTTGCATCTTCAAAACTTTGTGCATATACTGCATCTACATTTTCAAAAACTCTTTTATACAGCCACTTAAATCTATAATATTTAGGAAAAGATTTTTCACTCAACCTTGCATTTATTAAAAATGTTTTTGTGCCTTTTCTTTTACTTACTGCAAAAAGCATATACCAAAGTTCAGCTTCAAATACCACCAATAGCTTTTGTCTCTTTATCCAAAATGGCAAAAATAGCTCAAATGGCAGATATCTACTCTCGCTTGTATAATCTTTAATTACACTAAATCCTGTTTGTGTAGTTGTGCTAAAGCGTAAAATTTCATTATCAAACTCATCTATAACTGCTTTTATTGCCTTAGCTTCCCCGTAACTGCAAGTGTGAAAATGTAATCCATTCTCTTTTAGAGGTAAGTTATTAATTAAAAAAAATCTTGATGGAATTGAGTCTCTATATTTTTTTCTAAAAGCTAATATCGCTAAAAAGGGTAAAGTAGCTATATATATTACAGCTACTAATATCAAGTAGATGTAGTAGAACACCCAGCTTATGCCTCTACTGTCTCGTTGCTAAACTCTATATATAAAACTCTACCACAATGTGGGCAAGATACAATATCTTCACCCTTGATTAAATCGCTATATGCTTTATCATTTATCTTCATATAGCAACCGTAACAAGCTTGATTTTCAACTTTAACTACTGCCGTATTACCAGCCCATTTTCTTATCTTTTCATAAAACTCTCTGATTTTTGGATCCATAGATTTTATATGCTCTTCTCTTTGAGCATAAAGCGTAGCTTTCTTCTCATCTATACTTTTAAGCTCATCTTCAATAGAAGCTAAAGTCTCATCAAGAGCTACTTGTGCCTCTTTTAATTGAACATCTATCTCTTCTAATTCATCTACTTTTAAATCAATAATTTTATTTAATCTCTCTATCTCATCATTATTGTATCTAAGAGTCTCTTTTGCTATATGCTCTTCTGAAGATAGTGCTGTTATCTCTTTCTCATTTTTTAATTTTGCCTGTTTCTTTTTTAAAGAGTCTAAATGACTTTTAAGCTCTTTTATCTGCTCTTCAAAACTTACAATTTTTGCTTTATTAATATCTATCTCTTCAAGAGTATCTGCTCTTTTTTTATTTAATGTATCAACAATCTTTTTTGCTTTAGCAATTTTTCCATTTATCACTTCTATTTGTGGGTTAAAGCTATCTAGTGCATTATCAATTTTTGATAAATCAACTAACTCTTTAGTGTATATATTCAAGTTGTATCCTTTAAGGGTTAAAAATTTCAAAAGGGTTTTTAGATTGCATAATTATAACCGAAATTGGCAAAGAGTTTAATAAAAGATTCATAACATCAGCAAAAAAAATCTCACTCTCAAAGTGTCCAATATCAATTAGCATCCTATTTTCACTTATCGCTTTTGTAGCATCATGATATTTAATATCTCCTGTTAAAAAGCAATCTGTATCGATATAATCGAGCAAACTAGCACCAGCACCTGTTGTTAGAGCAATAGATTTAATTCTCTCTTTTTTGTTTACAACTTTAAATGAACTTAAAGATAATCTATCTTTTAAAAGTTTTAAAAGTTCGCTAAATTCAATATTAATATCTGCTATACAGACAAAATCACTCTGCTCTTTTACTTTAAACCCTAATATATTTTCAAAAACATATCTATTTAGATGAGATTTATCAAAATTTGTATGCATTGCAATTAAGCTTTGACTCTTTTTTATCATCTTTGCCAATAGATTAGCTGGATATTTAGATAGATCCATTTTAGTTAATTTACCAAAAATAAGTGGATGATGAACTATAAATAAAACTCCTTCATTTGCACTATTAATCATATCCTCATCAATATCCAAAGATAGAACTATTTGATTTATATTAGAGTCAAAATCACCTAAAATCAGACCACTGTTATCCCACTTTTCTTGTGTATCAAATGGACTAATGGTATCTAAAATGTCATATATCTCTCTTAATTTCATTAGAATCCTTAAAAGTTTATTATATACTTTAAACTATTAATTAATTTACTCTTTTCTCTTATATTAGAAAACTCTTTTCCAGGCTCAGTTGTTGTTATTATTGTTCTACATAGTGGATATTTACTCCAATCTTTAAGCCTTACACCCCAATATGTGTGCATAATAACAGGTTCATTCTTATATTTTCCTAAATACAAACCAATATGTCCTGGAACAAAAAGCAGACTTCTAAATGGCTTTGCATTCTCTATAATAGTCGCTTTTTTAATATCTTTTGGTAATTTTTTAATATATACGGATGAACCTCTTTTGGCTTGTTTGCTTGAATTTCTTGGTAAAAAGATACCAAATGGAGCAAAAAAATCTCTTGTTGTTGCAGAGCAATCTCTAGTTTGCATCTTTCCACCCCAACCATACGGTTCATCTTTTAACTCTCTAGCAATTAGTGCTACATTTCTAGGAGTCATTCTTAGTGGTTTTCTAGCAACCAAGCCACTTTTAGCAACAGAGATTCTCTCAATTTTAGCACGATTTCCAACCTTTACAGCAACTAATGGAGTTCCATTCCTTAACGGAAATATAGTGCCAAGTTTAACTAAAGAGACTCTTTTCCCATTACCAATTAGCCATAAATCATCTTTTATAGTAACCCCATATATACCAGTTTTAAAATCATTTATAAATTTATTATCAACCAATGCAATATCACTTAATTTTATCCACCCATTAGTAAATGGAGCTTGAATAAAAGCCCACTTTTTATCTAAAGATAGATGCGAAATAAATAGTGGCGTATTAGGGTATATGGCAGAGTGCTGAAAGTAGTCAAACGGAAAGGCGTGAGTTGGCTTATTAGGGTCTGTGTATGCACCAGTAGTTGTTGGAAAGGCTCTAATATTAGAGTGCTTTATAGTTATAGCTCTTAAATTTAAACTATTTAAAGCATCAAAATTAGAGTTCTTAATCCACCACTGCCAACTACTCTTTTTTATAACTCTTTTTGAATCATCATAAATTTTACGCCTTTTAACAAATTTAATTTGCCAAAACAGTTCATTCGAGGGTTCATTAATTTTACTTATACTCCAAGGCTTAAAATACTCTTTGTTGTATGCTCTGTCATATCTTAAACTCTCTTCTTGGCTCATAGGTTTAATCTGTTTTGCATAGTAAAGAGGGTCTTGTGGAATATTTCTCATATCTGCAACATTTCCAAAATGCAACTTATCAATTTTTGAGTATGGTCGTTTACCAACTACTAATCTATAGTTTGCATTTAGTAACTCTAAGGTAATAAGTAATATTAAAATTTTTCTCATGATATACACTTTTTTTGCGAAATTATAACCTAAAAAAATATAGAAAAAAAACAATCGATAGAATCGAAATAAAATTTATATATTTTCAATAAATTTAATTATATACTTAACTTTCACATATTTTAATATCCATTGAAATTATATATCAAAATAATTTAAACAATAAGGACACGCGAATTAATTCGCGTATTTTTAGGCTTATTATTAGAGTTAAACTTTTTTTGCCTCGAATAAATTCGAGGATCCTGAATATTGTTTAATTTTTATAATATCAAATATGAAATAGCTTAGCTTTTGTTGGTTTTAATATCTTTAACATTGCGATATTAATTTTTTAAGTATCTATCGTAATGGCAATATTTGTATTTAAACATAGGTTAAAATTAAAATCCAAAAGTTAAGTTTTTAACATTATAATAGCACTATTTCAAATAGAAAAAAAGAGATAATTATCCCTTTACTCTTTTATTCCTCTCTTCTTCTTGCTCTTTATAAAGCTTTGCACACCCAACAGAGAGTTCACGAACCTTCAAAATAAAGTTTTGTCTTTGAGCT
>JALSPE010000086.1 GCA_026986085.1 Campylobacteraceae bacterium
TCCCACTGCTTCTGGTAATTTTTTTATAAACATCAGCTAAAACTTTTGGCTTTCCAACAATCAATAATCTATCTCTTGGCTTTATCATTGTAGCGTGAGTTGGTATTATTAGCTTCTCATCTCTATACACTGCTGCTATTCTCCACTTAACTTGAGGAATAGAGCCAATATGTCTATAGGCATAAGGGCTAGAAAATGGAACTAAAACTTCCATAATTTCACCCTGATTTAAGCCGATAGTTTGTGCAGTTACAGGAACATTTGGAAGATAATCATATAATCTATTAGCAATAATTATATTTATATCTACAATATTTAAATAGCTATCTTGGACATCTTTAAATATATCTCTATTATCAAGAGCAACAACTCTTACCTTTTTATTTAATTTTCTAATATTGCTATATATTACATAGGCTTCTTGGCTATCTTCATCTACAATAAAGACAACGGAATATTTATCTTTTTTACATACGCTTTTTAATCTATAAAGACTTGTAGCATCTAACTCTACATACTCGACTCTTTTGCTATCTTTAAACTCTTTTTTATCTTTTACAACAACTGTATAGTGATGTTCATTCAGATTTTTTAACTCAATTGTCTCTATAAATTTTTTAGATATATTGCCATCTGCTATAATTAATATACTGCTCATACTACTCTTTTAACTTTATTTTGATAGAATTTTAAAAAAAGATTATAACATAATGATATTTAGTATAGACAAAATAGATAAAAAAGCTAGAGCTTGTTCAATAAAAACAGCTCACTCTACAATAAAAACACCAGTTTTTATGCCAGTTGGAACAGTTGGTGCTGTAAAAGCACTTGATGCAATAGATTTAGACACACTACTTAAGCCAGAAATTATTTTAGGTAACACTTATCATCTATATTTAAGACCTGGGGACGCACTTATAAAAGGGCAGGGTGGGTTGCATAACTTTACAAAATTTAATAAAAGTTTTTTAACCGATAGTGGTGGATTTCAGGCATTTTCACTAAGCGATAATGTAAAGATAGATGAAGATGGAATTTTATTTAGAAGCCATATAGATGGTTCAAAACATAAATTTACACCCAAAAAAGTATTAGATATTCAATATAATTTAAATAGTGATATTATGATGATTTTAGATGACTTAGTTGCCCTTCCTGCAACAAAAGATAGAGTAAAAGCTTCAATAGAAAGAACAACAAAATGGGCAAAAGAGTCTATAGATTATCATAGAGAAAAGCAAACCCAAGGGGTTGGTTTAAAACAAAATATTTTTGCAATTATACAAGGTGGAACTGATTTTGATTTTAGAAAAGTATCAGCAACAGAGCTAACAAGTTTGGATTTTGACGGTTTTGCCATTGGTGGTTTAAGCGTAGGAGAGGCAAATGAGCTAATGTATGATACTGTAGAGTGGACTACAGAGTTTATGCCAAAAGATAAACCAAGATACCTCATGGGAGTTGGAACACCAGAGGATTTAATAGAGAATATCTATAGAGGTGTAGATATGTTTGACTGTGTTATGCCAACAAGAAATGCAAGAAATGGAACACTATTTACAACTTTTGGAAAAGTAAATATAAAAGCAGCCAAATATAAAGAAGATAGCAATCCTATAGATACTAAATGTGAGTGCCAAGTTTGCAAAACATATAGCAGAGCATACCTAAACCATCTATATAGAGCAAAAGAGATAACATACTTTAGATTAGCAACAATACATAACTTACACTACTATTTAACGCTAATGAGTGATGCTAGAGAAGCTATTTTGAATGAAAAATTTGATGAATTTAGAAGAGAATTTTACTTAAAAAGAGAGTTGTAAAATTCTATATTAAGGGGCTACTTTAAAACTTTAATATCAAAAAATTTAAGGCTAAAAAAATACAACAGAATAGGACACGCGAATTTATTCGCGTATTATAGACGCCTCTATTGTTGCGATATAAACATACCCTTATCAGTAAATATAATAACTCTCATGCTCCCTATTTACCTTAATATTATATCCCTAATTTAAACCCAACTGTGTAGTTTTTGCTATCTATTTCAGAAGCTTTAATAGATTTTAACTTCTTAAATTTATGACCATAATCTGTATAACCGGCAAAAATTGATAATTTAGAGTTAAAATCATAATTTAACTCTAAACCATATGTGAAATCTGTTGATGAATCTGTTACTTTTGAGAGTGTATCTAGCATCTCAAACTCTCCACTGTTTTTAACAATACCAACCTTTGGTGTTACGGAAAATGATGAAGTAGAAAGTGGTAATGTATATGTGGCAAATAAGCCATATCTATTTACATCAGATGATGCAAATTCACTATATTTAGATATTGCTTTACTATATTCAAACCTCAAATCTAATCCTACAGCAACACCATAACTTATAAATGTAGTTATATTTTTACTTTTATCCTCTCCTTTGGAGTAACCAATACCAACTTGTGATATTGAACCAGCAGAGATGAAACCTAGAGTCAATATTGGCAATATAATTAATTTTTTCATGCAAAATCCTTTTATTTTTAAACAATTGAACTATTATACTATTTATTTCTTATATTAAAAGATATTAATTCTATTTTAGTGGCTTTTTTAGATAGAATAGCACTTATGAAACTTTTTTTAATAATTTTAATAGTGCCATATATCCTTTTTTCTTTAAATATTAAAGTTGCAACTTATAATGTTCAAAATCTATTTGATAATGTAGATAATGGAAATGAATATAAAGAGTATAAATTAAACAATCATAACTGGAATAGTAAAATATTTTATAAAAAGCTAGATAACATCACTAAAGTAATATGCGATTTAAATGCAGATATAATCGGATTAGAAGAGATAGAGAATAAAAATGCCTTAAATATATTACAAAAAAGTTTAAACAGACACGGTTGCAAATATAGATATAGTGCTATTACAGACAAAAGAGATTCAGCAATACAAGTAGCTCTTCTATCTAAATATAGAATAAAAAGTAGCAAAGATATAAAAGTAACAAATAGCAAATTCAATAGAGATATTTTAGAGGTAAAGTTAGATTTAGAGCCAAATTTAACTATCTTTGTAAACCATTGGCGCTCACATAAGGCAAAAGAGAGCAGACGCATTTTAGAAGCAAAAGCATTAATGAGTAGAATAAGAGAGATGCCAAAAGGTAGTGAATATATTATTATGGGTGATTTTAATAGTGCATATAATGAGTGCGAAATAGAAAGAACACAAGATTTAAATAGAGAAATTTGTGCAATAGATGGGGTTTTAAAAACTTTTATTAATGGCAGAATGATTAAATTTAAAGATAAAAATATCTCAAAACCATACCATTACAATCTATGGCAAGATATATTACCATACAAAAGGTGGAGCCATGGCTATTTTGGAAAGAGAAGCTCACTCGATTCTATAATTATCTCACCAACACTAAATGATAATAAGGGGTGGAGATATATCAAAGGTAGCTTTAGTCTGTTTAAAAAAGCTTATCTCTTTAAAAATAGTGGAAAGTATATAAACTCTTGGGAGTATAAAAATAGTAAATTTACGGGCAAAGGATACTCTGACCATCTACCAATATATGCACTATTTAGCAATGGGAAATTAGATTCAAAACATAAAGGAATAGTAGATAGTTTTTGGAGTATATTTACAAATAAAAAGAGAAAAGATAAAAAAATTATAAAACCAAAAAGGGTAAAATATATAGATTTAAAAGATTTTACCAAAGAGAGTGAACCATTTATATTAAAAAGAGCTTGTGTTGTTTTTAAGCGAGGTGATATCGCCGTTATAAAAAGCCACAAAGACTCTTTACCTATTATGCTCTATAAAAGTGCAAACGGTTTAAAAGAGGGGTCATGTTATAGTTTAAAAGTTTATAAGAAAAAGATATATTTTAAAACAGAAGAGATATTAGATTTAGATATAGTTGCCAAAGTTGGCAAAATAGATAAAGATAGTTATATAGATAAATTCAATATAAACAAATTAGATAATTATAGAGTAGGGGATATTGTAAGAAATGTAGAGGGTAAATTCAAAAATGGTTATCTTTTTGTAAATAAACAAAGAGTTAAATTGTATCTAAAGAGAAAAAGTAAAAATTTATTAAGTAATGGCACTAAATTATTCATAAAAAAAGCTCAAATTGGGTATTATAAAGGTGAAAAAGAGTTAATTGTATATAACTCTAAAGATATTAAAAAAGGTAATTAATATGGAGTATTACAGTTGGATATTGGCATTTCATGTAATGAGTTTTATATCTTGGATGGCAATGCTATTTTATCAACCTAGGTTATATGTTTATCATAGTGAACATGCAGATAAAAAAGAGTTTGTAGAGGTAGTGGAGATTCAAGAGTATAAATTAATTAAATATATAGGCACACCTGCAATGTGGGCTACTATTATAAGTGGTAGTGTTATGTTGTATTTAAATAGTGCTTATCTATCTCAACCTTGGATGCATGCAAAGTTACTATTTGTTGCACTTTTGATTACATACCACTTCTCTTTGGAGCTACATAGAAAAAAGCTAAAAGAGAATCCACACTACAAACCTGGCAAATTTTACAGATTTTATAATGAAGTTCCTACACTTTTAATGATTGGCATAGTTATATTTGTTGTTGTTAAACCATTTTAAGATAGAATATTGTAATTAAAATAAGGATAAATTAATATGGGTAATATAGTTGATATAGAGTGCAACAATTTAAAAGAGAGTTACGAATTTGGAAAAGTAGCAAAACAAGCAGATGGTTCAGTTTGGTATAGACAAGGAAAAGCAGTTCTAATAGCAACAGTAACAGTTGATAACAGTAGTAGCAGTGAAGATTTTTTACCACTTACTGTTCAATATATAGAAAAAGCTTATGCAGCAGCTAAAATTCCTGGTGGATTTATTAAAAGAGAGTCTAAGCCTAGTGATTTTGAAACATTAACTTCAAGAATAATAGATAGAGCCCTTCGCCCACTATTTCCAAAAGGTTTCTCAAATGAAGTAGTAATAAATGTAACTGTTGTTAGTAGTGATAGCAGTGTAGATTTACAAGTAGCAGCCCTAAATGCAGCTAATGCAGCTTTGTTGGTATCGTCACTTCCAATAGATAAATCTATAGCAACGCTTAGAGTTGCAAAGATTAATGAAGAGATATCAATTAATCCTAAGTTAAATGATTTAAGTAACTCATCTTTAGATCTGTTGGTAGTTGGCAGTAATAAAGATATTGCTATGATTGAGATGAGAGCAATATCAACTAAAGATGGTGAAAAACATAATGTAAATGAGTTAAACCAAGATGAGTTGTTAGATATATTAAACAGTGTAATTAAAGATATTGATATAGCTTCTAATCTATATTTAGACAAATTTAAACAATTTAAAAAAGAGGCAACTATTGAGATAAATTACAAAGATATAGATAGAGAGTTAAGTAGTTATATATCTCAAAATTTTGCAGATAAATTAAATATTGCTATAGATAAAATTGCCAAAAGTGAACGATCAGATGCTCTAAATAATCTATTAGAAGAGATTAAAGAGAGTGTAGAGGGTTGTGATAATTTAGATTATACTTCTCAAGAAGTAGCAGATGCTTTTGAAAAGAGTGTTAAACAAAGAGTCAGAGAGATGTTACTAAGTGGGCAAAGACTTGACAAGAGAGAAGTTGATGAGATAAGAGAGATATCTATAGAGACAAATCTTCTACCATCAGTGCACGGTTCTACACTATTTACTAGAGGTCAAACACAAGCATTAGTAACTGCTACTATTGGAAACAATAAAGATGCACAAATGTATGAATTGCTAACTAGTAATGACTCTTTGAATGAGAATTTTATGGTTCACTATAACTTTCCTCCATATTCAGTGGGAGAGGCAAAATTTATAGGTGCACCAAGTAGAAGAGAACTAGGGCATGGTAATTTGGCAAAAAGAGCGCTTGAGCCAACAGTGATTTTGGAACCAAATGAAACCATAAGAGTTGTATCGGAAATTTTAGAGAGTAATGGCTCTTCATCTATGGCAACTGTATGTGGTGGTTCTCTCTCTTTAGTTAGTGCAGATGTAAATGTAGTTAAATTGACATCTGGAATTGCAATGGGTGTAGTGGTTGAAAATAGCGATAAATATACAATTTTGACAGATATAATGGGGGCAGAAGACCATTATGGAGATATGGATTTAAAAGTTGCAGGAACAAAAGATGGAATTACTGCAATGCAACTTGATATAAAAGTAGATGGATTAGATTTAAAAATATTATCAGAAGCTCTAATTCAAGCAAAAAAGGGAATAGACCACATTCTGAAAATTATGGAAGAGTCTAAAGAGAAAATTGTTCCAAGTGGAGCTTTGCCATCACAAGTAACTTTCGAAGTTAATTCATCAGCAATGCCAATAATAATAGGAAAAGGTGGCTCAACTATTAGAGAAATTATAGAAAAATTCTCTGTATCTATTGATTTAAACAGAGATGCTAATATCGTCAAAATAAGTGGTCAAGATATAGAAAAAATAGAGAAAGCAAAAGAGTATATTTTAGAACTATTAAAAAGAGAGACTAAAGAGGTTACTAAATATGAAATAGGTAAAATCTACAAAGGCAAAATTGCAAGAAGTGTAGATTTTGGATACTTCATAGAGATGCCAGATGGATATGATGCACTTTTACATAACTCTAAAATACCTTCAGAGATTCAAGGAACTCTAAAAGAGGGAGAGAGCATAGATGTAAAGGTAATCTCTCAAAAAGACAAAAGAGTAGAGCTAGAGTTTGCAAACTAAAAAAGAGTTTTAAACAGAGCTTAATATAGCAATTTAAATTATAATTTAAGCGCAAAAGTTAAATTCACACATTAAGTAATAAAACAAATTTCAAACAATACGGACACGCGAATTCATTCGCGTCTATTTGGGTTACAGAGTTAATTTAAGCTATTGCCTCGAATAAATTCGAGGATCCGATCATAAGAAGAATAAACTTTACTTTAAAACGAACATTCTCCAGTAAAACTTCTATTTAAGCCCAATAATTAGAACTTTTATATAGTTTTTACCAAAAATTCCGTGTGTTATATAAAAACACTTACAAAGCCCTGCTACATAGGCATTTACGACTACTTTTTGTCGTGACTACAGTTCTTGACTACATAAAATTAAATAAAATACCTATTTAACTATCTTATTAATATATTTTCGTGCCTATTTTTAGAGAATGTCCGTTAAAAGCTTTAGTTTATTAGCACTATAAAATAATAATTTGAATTAGAAAGTTAAATCATAAGTATGAAATTACATAAAGCTATTTTATAAAAAAAGGAGAAGGGGTAATCCCTAAATATTTTGTTATTTTAAAAATATAAACTCTATTAATAAGTTCAAATAGACACGAATGAATTCACATATCCTTTTTGTTTAAAATAAGTTTTTTAGCATTTAACTTTCACACATAATTTTAATTCATATTTTAACAGAAACAGTGCTATTATAATATTCACTGAAAAAATTGGACACACAAACACCATTAAACACTTAGTGTATGGTATTTTTAGTTATATTACAATATACAAAAGTTAAGTTGTTACTCTAATATTGCTACTATCTAAATCCAAACTTTATCAAATCCTCTTTAGCAAAAGGCATATAGCTTTTTCTTGTAATAATAACTTTGGTTGAACCTATTTTTGCCCAATCAAAAATTACTGGTATATCTTTTGGTGCTATATGAATACATCCATGAGACATCCAATTAACGCTACCCATATGTAGCGCATGTCCTCTGTTTGTAAAAAATATTGCAAAATCCATATTATTTACACCATCATCATCTGGATATGCTTTTGACATATATCTTCTCTTCTTTCTTAATACTGTATATATGCCACTTGGAGTCTTGTAATCATCTGCCCCAGAAGTGATAATTCCACTCCACCAAACTAAACCATCTGCATCTACTGCGTAAAATCTTCCATCACTACCAGCTTCTCTAACAGATACTACAATAAACTCTTGCCCCTTTAAATCTACCTCTTTTAAAGTAACCCCACTATCGCTTACAACTCTAAATTTTGTCTTTCCTATCGGCTCTAAAACATTAGAGAAGATAAATTGAGTAAATAAAATTGATGTCAATATTAAAAATTTAATTTTTAATTTCATAAAATACCTTTAAATTTATATATTTAGAAGATTGTATCAAAAAAACGCTTACTGTTTATAGATTTTTAACAATAATTTGTGTATAATTTCATCGCTTGTAGATGATAAGTAGGGATACGCAAGCCGAACGGATCTAAAGCAAAAGTCTAATAGACTATAAACAATATAATTTAAGGATTTTTTATGAAAAAGTTTTTTGCACTTTTTTTAGCACTTGGTGCTTTTGCATTTGCTGGTGAAGCAGGTGCTGGTTCAGATATGATTAAAGCTTATTCAGTAGTTGCTGCTGGTGTTGGTCTTGGTCTTGCAGCTCTTGGTGGAGCAATTGGTATGGGTCATACTGCTGCTGCTACAATCGCAGGAACTGCTAGAAACCCTGGACTTGGTAGTAAATTGATGACAACTATGTTTATTGCCCTAGCGATGATCGAAGCACAAGTTATCTATACACTAGTAATTGCACTAATTGCACTTTACTCTAACCCATTCCTTTAATAGTAAGGAATTTATATATATCAGATAGTAGGTTTTCTCCTGCTATTTTAATCTACAATTTTAAAAAAAGCGATAGTGGTGGAATGGTAGACACGCTAGCTTGAGGGGCTAGTGAGCATTAGCTCGTGGAGGTTCAAATCCTCTCTATCGCACCAATTTCACTAATTTTCTCTTATTTATACCTTTTTTTTACATAAATTATCTAAATTGTTCCGTATTTTCAAGTTTCTTTAAGATTTAACTCATATAATTTGTCTATAAATTTATTTTAAAGGAATATCATGACAAAAGCGGATTTTGTAGAGTTAGTAAAAGAGAAGGGTGAATTTTCAAGTAAAGCAGCAGCAGAAAATGCAGTAAAAGCTTTTTTAGATTCAGTTCAAGAGGTATTAGTAAAAGGTGATAGTATCACATTTGTAGGATTTGGTACATTTTCTGCTGTTGATGTTCCAGAAAAGAGTGGAAAAATTCCAGGTTCTGATAAAACTTACACAAAACCTGCTCACAAAGCTCCTAAGTTTAAAGCTGGTAAAAACTTAAAAGAGGCTGTTGAAGCTGGTAAATAGTTGCTTAAACTATCATCAAAAAGGTTAATTAACCTTTTTGGTTCTATATTACTTAACCCACTTTTTTATTCTACTAAAAGCACTTTCAAATATACTTTTATGTGGTTTGCTATCAATACCAAAACTATCTTGAAGTTTTTCTAGTAACTCTTTTTGTTCTCTATTTAACTTTTTAGGATATATAATTTTTACTTGAGCGATAAATCTGCCTCTATAGCTAGGATTATTTACATTGGGAACACCCTTATTCTTAAATATAAAATGCTCTTTATCTTTAACTTTAGGCGAGAGTTTAACAGTTAATTCACCCTCTAAAGATGGAATTTTAATCTCTTCTGAGAGTAGTATTTGCGTAAAGAAAACAGGCACTTCGATATATATATCATCACCATCTCTAACAAAGTCTTCATCATCTTTAATATTAAAATGAACATATAAATCTCCTCTTCTTCCTCTGCTATCAACATTACCTTTTGCTGGAACTCTTAATCTGTTACCAATATTTACTCCTGCTGGAATATCTATTGTTATACTCTCATCTATATCTACTCCACCTGTGCCACTACAGCCAACACACATCTCTTTTGGAGTTTTTCCTTTTCCATTACACTGAGGGCACTCTTGAGCAAATGTCATAAAGCCTTGACGCATCATAATTTGACCATGCCCCTTGCAGTAATCACAAGTTATAAACTCTTTATCTTTTGCTCCAGTTCCTTCGCAATCTGGACATGGCTCTTTATATCTTATGTCAATCTCTTTTTTACAGCCAAAAATTGCTTCATTAAACTCTAAAGTGGTCTCTATTTCTATATCTAACTCATACAGCATCGAGTTAGAATCTCTTCTTGAGCCTCCTGTGCCAAACCCGAAACTATCTCCAAACATAGAGTTAAATATATCCATTATATCATCCATACCACCAGCACTAAAGCCACCACCTGTTTGCCCGTTTAAGCCATCTTTTCCATACATATCATATATTTGTCTCTTCTTATCATCACTTAATACAGAGTATGCTTCATTAATTAATTTAAATCTCTCTTCGGCCTCTTTATCTCCAGGGTTTTTATCTGGATGATACTTAATTGCTAATTTTCTATACGCTTTTTTTATCTCTGTTGTTGTTGCATCTTTTGATACCTCTAAAACTTCGTAATAACAAAGTTCTTCCATATATTTACCTCTTCTTTTAAATTTAGTGCGTAATTTTATCACATTATTATATAATTTTATAAATATTTTAAAGGTTTTTTAAATGATTACACATATAGTTATGATTAAATTCAAAAATAGCACATCTAAAGATAAGATAATAGAGATAAAAGAGGATATTCAAAATTTAAAAGATAAAATAAAAGAGTTAAATTATATAGAAGTTGGTATAAATTTTGCAAATGAAGATAGAGCAATGGATTTAGTATTAACTGCAAAGTTTGACTCTAAAGAGGATTTAAATATATATGCAACAGATGAGTCACACAAAAATGTGATAAATAAGATAAAAGAGGTTGCAGATTATACAAAAGTTGTAGATTACATAAATGAATAAACTTGAACCATTTAAAAATTTAGTAGAAGCATTTAACAACCTACCAGGAGTAGGCGAAAAGAGTGCTTTAAAACTAGCATATTATATTGTTACAAATGGATCATATGACGGCTTAAAGCTCTCACATGCAATAGAGAGTGCTGTAGAGTCTATTCATCGCTGTATTAGGTGTCATAATTTAAGTGAAGATGAGTTGTGCCATATTTGCAGCGATGAGAGTCGAGATAGTAGTAAAATATGTTTGGTAGAGAGTGCTAAAGATATATTAACTATCGAAAAACTCGGACAATATAATGGACTCTTTTATGTATTAAGTGATATAGATAGTTTCGATTTAACGCATCTAAGAGATGCTCTAAAAGGAGTAGAGGAGATTATATTTGCATTTGCACCATCAATTGCAAGTGATACTATGATGTTATATCTAGAGAGCCAATTAGAAGATATGAATTTAAAATTTACAAAAATAGCTCAAGGTGTCCCAACAGGTGTATCTTTAGAAAATATAGATACACTATCTCTAGCTCGTGCAATAGAAGATAGAGTATCTATTTAACACAATACAACATTAATTAGCAATAGTGCATGTGCTGTTAGTGTTTGCAAAAAAATTAAAATTTAGGTGATGATTTTTCAATACCACTACATAATGACTAGTTGCTAATTTATAACTTAAGTTTAAATCTTCTCTCCTGCAATATATACCTCTTTTGCACTACGGCATTCAATAATGGTATTTAGTGCTAGTGAACCACTACTCTCATCACTTAAATCATCTGGCAATTCAAATATGGCAAAATCTGCAAAAGCTCCTTGTTTAATATTGCCTACATTTAAATTTGTAGCATTAGCTGCATTTATTGTTACAGATTTTATTAAATTTAGAGCTAACTCTTTAGGTGGATATTTAGTATGCATAAAAAGTGCACTTTTTAATTCGTCAAGTATAGATAGTGAGTAGTTAGAACTCAATCCATCTGTTCCTAAAAGTAAACTATTAACATTTGATATATCTAAAACTCCACAATTTAACAATCTATTTGATCTTGGACAATGGATTACACTACCTCTGTTTTGATTAATAATATCCAACTCTTTTTTATCTGCTTGAGTGCAGTGGGTAAATAGTGTTTTAATATCTTTAAATGCATCTAAAAATTCATCTATTGATGTTACAGGTGTATCAACATTAAAAAACTTCTTAAATAACTCTTTGAATGCTCCTGAAGCACCCTCTAGCCACTCTCTCTCCTCTTTTGACTCTAAAAAGTGTGCAGTAACTAGCATAGCCTCTTTTTTTGCAATATTTAAAACCTCTCTAAGCAAAAATGGATGAACAGAGTAGGGTGAATGTATTGCAATAGCTGGGTAAAACCTATCATCACTTATAGATTTTGATTCATCTAATCTTAATTTAAAATCTTGAAACAGAGCATCTACCATCGCAGCAGATGAACCAATTACTTCATTAAAGTAGATAACCCTCAACTTACTCTCTCTACAAGCCCTCATATCAGCACCAAAACTTGATATTGCTCCAAAAGTAGTAACTCCACTACTTTTCATTTGCTCTATTGCACTATCTATTGTCTGCTCATCTAATTTAGCTACCAATTCATCTCTATACTCAAACACACTATAAAGCCACTCTATAAAGTTACCCAATTTTAATTTTGCCCTATTTGCACTAAACTCTAAATGAGTATGTAAATTAATAAACCCAGGATATATTATACTATTTTTACTATACTCAATATGCTCAATATTTGGATATTTCATCTTAATATTATCTAAAGTATCTACTTCTATAATTGAGTCATCAAATACAATAGCACTATTATTTATATACTCTCCATCTTTAAATATATATTTTGCAGATATTATTTTCATTCTTTAAACCTTTTATAACAACACTTTTAATAGAATTATAGCAAATTAAATAAAAAAGGGAAACAGATGAAGATTGTAGTAATTCAAGGACCAAACTTAAATATGCTTGGAGTTAGAGAGCAACATATCTACGGACCAATGAAATTAGAAGAGATTCACGCTCAAATGAAGAGTTTTGCAGAGCAAAATGGAGTAGAGATAGAGTTTTTTCAAAGTAACTTAGAGGGAGAAATTGTAGATAAAATTCAAGAGTGTATGGGTGATGCTGATGGTATTATTATTAATCCAGCAGCTTACTCTCACACTTCTATTGCAATTCGTGATGCAATTGCTGCTGTAGAGATTCCAACAATCGAGGTTCATTTAAGCAATATTCACGCAAGAGAGGATTTTAGAAAAAAATCTATAACTGCTGAAGTAACTGCTGGTGTAATTGCTGGTATGGGACCTTTTGGTTACCACTTAGCGATGATTGGAATTATTCAAATCATGAATGAGATTCAAGCAATGCAAGAGGCTCATTCACAAGAGGCACAAACTCAAGAGTCTTAATGAATTATATTATCTTTAAAGATGAAAATGCACTCTATTATGAGTGCAACTACAGTTGCGATAATGCTATATTTATTAAATTAGGTTCATCATCTTTTTTTATTACAGATGGCAGATATGAAATTGATGCAAAAGAGATGGTTAAAGATGCTAAGGTTATAATCTCTAACTCTCTTTTGGATAAATTGGTAGATATATTAAAAAAAGAGAAACCAAAAAAGATAAATATTGACCCAATACAATGGGATATACTATCCTTTAATAAATTAAAGAGCCTAACCCCTGTAAAATTAAACTTTAAACCAAATTTTTCTCATAAAAAAAGAATTATTAAAAGTGAAGATGAGTTATTAAAGCTTAAAAAAGCTGTAAAAATTGGTAAAAAGAGTTTTAAAGAGATAGCTACTAATTTAGTTGAATCTACAGGATCAACAGAGCTAGAGTTAAACTTTTTAGCAGAATCTATATTAAGAGATTTTGGAAATAGAGATATCAGTTTTGAGCCAATTTTGGCAATTAATGAAAATGCCTCCAAACCCCATGCTACACCTAGTAAAAAAGCTTTAAATTGTGGAGATTTACTTCTGCTTGATGCTGGTGTAAAGTATCAAAGATACTGCTCTGATAGAACAAGAACAGTCAATTTTGATGAAGAGTTTAAATTCTCTTATAAACAAAATTTTAACTCTAAATTTATACAAAAAGCTTATGATACAGTTTTAAAAGCTCACGATAAGGCAATAAATAAGGCAAAAAGTGGAATGAGAGCCAAAGATATAGATAAATTAGCTAGGGGTGTTATAGAAAAAGCTGGTTTTGGAAAATATTTTGTTCATTCTACTGGGCATGGTGTGGGTTTAGATATCCATGAAATGCCATATATATCATCTAAAAGTGATACCGTTATAGAAGATGGAATGGTTTATACGATTGAGCCAGGAATATATATAGAAGGCGAATTTGGTATAAGAATAGAAGATATGGTTGTTATGAAAAACTCAAAAGCTATAGTTTTGTAAATTACATTATGTCAGGCTATATATATTGTAAAAAAGCTAATAATACAAGCTTAATAAAAAGTTGCTCTTTTCCATTTAATACTAATAAATATAAAAGAAGATTTGGAACTGTTATAATAGGAGTAGGTGGTAATTTAGGAGATAGTAAAAGAAGATTTAAACATCTATTGGTTAAATTAAAAAGAGATAGGTTACTAAAAGTAATATCAACCTCTATAATTTACAAAAATCCTCCATTTGGATATCTTGAACAACCTTACTTCTATAATACGCTACTATTAGTGCAAACTAATTTAAGACCTTTAGAGCTTTTAAGATATACTCAGCATATTGAGAACTATTTTAGGCGAAAAAGAGAGTTTAAAGATGCCCCAAGAACACTAGATTTAGATATAATACTCTACAATAAATTAAATATAAAAAAAGCACCTAAATTAAATATACCTCATCCTCACTGGAGAGAAAGAGATAGTGTGCTTATTCCACTTAAATACTTAAAAGGAGAGAGATGCTTAAAGAGAGTTTTATAGCAACAAGCCCAAATGAGGCGTATAAGTTAGCTATTCAAAAATATGGCTCTATAGATAACTTTAAAGTTATAAAAGCTACACAATATAGAGATAGTAGTGGTGATTTAAGAGCAGAGATAACAATAGAGGTAGATGAAGATACCTTTAAACAATTTGCAGGAATAGATGAAGAAGAGGCACTTTTAGAAGAGATAAAAGTATTAAAATCAAAAATGGATAAGATGAAAGAGGCACTTACCCCTAAGAATCCATCTAGTGAAGTATTAGATGAAATTAAAACTCTTTTAAAAAACAAAGGATTAAATCAAGAGTGGGTAGATTTTATGCTAAATCCATTTATCAATACGCAAGTTGCCGAAGATAAAGAGTTACTTCTATCATTTGTTTTAGAAGAGATAGAAGAGGCAATTAAAATTGTAAAACAGCCAATAGATAACAGAATAAATATGTTTGTAGGAACAACAGGTGTTGGCAAAACAACAACTTTGGCAAAAATTGTTGCTTGGTGTGTTTCTAAAGGTGTAAAGAGAGAATCTATTGCTATAATAAATTTAGACAACTTTAGAGTAGGGGCTTACGAGCAACTTGGCTTCTATGCCAAAAATCTTGGGGTTGATTACTTCTGCGTTGAGAACTCTGATGATTTATCTAACCTCTTAAATAGTTTAAGCAGTAAAGATTTAATCTTTATCGATAGTGCTGGTAGCTCACCTTACGATTTGGAGATGCTTCTAAATAGTGTAAATTACTACAAAAAGAGCCTAAAAGAGAACTCATCAGTAAGTCTGGTAGTTTCATCCGCTGCAAAGTATGTTGATTTAAAAGATACCTATGAGCACTTCTCTTTTTTAAATATAGATAGAGTTATAGTAACAAAAGTAGATGAGACAAAAAATAGAGGTAGTCTAATAGCATTTCTTTTAGATACAAAACTTCCTGTCTCTTTTATATCAACTGGTCAAAATGTGCCAAAAGATTTAAAAATTGCTTCAAAAAGGGCAATATTAGACTATTTTATTGGTAATATTAATGAAGAGTAATCTTCAAGCAAATGGTTTAAATTATAATTTAGTAGATTTTAAAAGTGAGTTGGTAGAGTTAAGCAAAAAAGATATATTCAAAATAGAAGAAAATAGATGGCTTAAAATTGAAAAGGAGTATCTGCATATCTATAAAGATAAATCAGCAAAAAAATTATATGCCAATGGAGAGTATCTACTGATAAAAGATACTAAGTATAAAAAAGTAAAAAATAGATATAAAAGTAATTTTTACTTAAAAATTGATATAGATAGAACATTAATATCAAATAATACAATAATATCTAAAATGCCAAAAGAGGCATTGATGGTAGTAAAAAATATAGATTATGCAAAAGTAAATTTATATATAACTGATAATATATATATAGAGATAAAGGAGATACTGTGAAGAGAGTTTTAGTAGGTATGAGTGGCGGGGTTGATTCTACAGTAACTGCTATTTTACTGCAAGAGCAAGGATATAGCGTAGAGGGTGTATATATGGTTATGCATAACTTAAAAGAGTTAAATGATGCAAATATAGAAAAAGCAAAAAAGGTATCTAGTTTTCTAAATATTCCTTTGCATATTCATAATATAGAAGATAGTTTCAAAGAGGAAGTTTATGACTATTTTGTAAAATCTTATCAAGATGGATTAACTCCCAATCCATGTGTTATCTGTAATAGAAAGATAAAGTTTGGGAAAATGGTTGAATTTGCCGACTCTTTAGGTATAGAAAAGATATCTACTGGGCACTATATTCGCATAAAAGATGGCTTTATTTATAAAGGTTTAGATGATTCTAAAGACCAAAGCTACTTTTTAGCAGAAATTAAAAAAGAGGTTATAAATAGAGCTATATTTCCTTTAGGAGATTGGTTAAAGAGTGATGTAAAAGAGTATGCATCTAAAATAGAAGTTTTAAAAGATATATCAACTCAAAAAGAGAGTAGTGAGATATGTTTTGTTGAGAATAGCTATATAGATATTTTAAAAAGACATACCAATACAGATAAAAAGGGTATAGTAAGAGATATTGAGGGAAAAGAGATAGGTGACCATAAAGGATTTATGCACTATACCATAGGTAAGAGAAGAGGCTTTTTTGTAAAAGGTGCGCATGACCCACACTATGTTATAGATATTGATTCTAAAAGCAATACCCTTATTGTTGGTAAAAAAGATGATTTGGCAAAAAAAACTATTGTAATTTCAAATATAAATCTATTTATCGACTCAAAAGATTTTGACGCTACTGTAAAGGTGAGATACAGAACCAAAGGAACTTTTGGGAATATCAAAATAGATAAGAATATTGGTATAATAGAGTTAAATGAACCAGAGTTTGGTGTGGCAAAAGGGCAATTTGCAGTCTTTTATGATAATGATAAACTACTAGGTGGTGGCGAAATAATAGATATTTTAGATTAATTAGTAATTATTTGGTAATTTAGTATAAAATATTATGAATAAAATTTAAGATTGTTGCCTAAAAAAGGCAACAGATACTCTAATTAAAGAGCAGTTACATTTTCAGCTTGAGGACCTTTTTGACCTTCGCCTATTTCGTAAGTAACTTTTTGACCATCTTGAAGTGATACACGTCCACCGCTTGGATTATTAACTTGTCTGAAGTGAACAAATAGATCACCTTCTCCATTATCTTGGCTAATAAAACCATAACCTTTTTCATCGTTGAACCATTTAACCGTGCCTTCTAAAACATTAGACATTTTTGACCTTTTTTATAAAATAATTTACACTTAAATTAATAAGCGGAAAATTATGTGGAAGTTTTTCTAGCAGTGTAACACTAAAGTAACGCATTGCAAGAAGAGAATCTATCCCTCATTCTTTTCAATAAACATTATATCTTCATATTATAAATTAAACATTAAAAATATAAAAACTTTAGTATAATATCAAAATTTATAATATATTTGGAGTTTTAAATGAGAGATGACTATGGTTTATCTATTTGGGGCAATAATAATTTTATGGTAGATAACAGTAATATCGCAATAAATTATAAAAATAATCCTACCTTACTAGAGATAACTAAAAATATTAGAACCAAAGGATACAAAGGTCCTATTTTAATGCGTTTTCCACATTTAATTAAGAAGCAACTAAAACTTCTCTTTAGCGAGTTTAAAAGAGCATCTAGTGAGTTTAATTATAAAGGAGCATTTAAAGCTGTCTTTCCATTAAAAGTTAATCAGTATCCAAACTTTATAAATGAGATAGTAAAACTATCTACTAATTATGATTACGGGCTAGAGGCTGGAAGTAAAGCAGAACTTATTATTGCTATTGCAAAAACTCCAATAGGTGCACCAATTACAGTAAATGGATTTAAAGATAAAGAGATGATATCGCTCTCTTTTATAGCTGCAAAAGCTGGTCATGATATTACCGTAACAATAGAGGGATTAAATGAGTTAGAGACTATATTAGAGGTGAATAGAGAGTTTAATACAAATAACTCAAGTAGTATATCGCCAAAAATTGGTATGAGAATAAGGATGCATAGCTCTGGTATAGGGGCTTGGGCAAAGAGTGGAGGCTATAGCTCTAAATTTGGTTTAACATCAACAGAGCTATTAGAAGCTTACGATTTACTAGATAAAGAGGGTTTAATAGATAGATTTTATATGATACATTTTCATATTGGCTCTCAGATGGAAGAGATTGGACCTTTAAAAAAGGCATTAAGAGAAGCAGGTAATATATATGCAGATTTAAAAAAAAGAGGTGCAAACTCTTTAAGTGCAATAAATATTGGGGGTGGCTTGGCTGTAGAGTATTCTCAGGTTCAAAAAAATAAAACTAGAAACTACTCTATTAAAGAGTTTGCTAATGATGTTATATATCTAATGCAAGAGATATCTAAAAACAAAGGTGTTGATGAACCAGATATATATACAGAGTCTGGTAGATTTATAGCAGCTAATCATGCAGTATTAATTGCTCCTGTCTTAGAGCTATTTTCGCAAGAGTATCATGAAAAGAGTTTGAGGTTAAAGAGTAAAAATCCACCTTTAATAGAAGAGCTTTACGATTTATACAGAGCCATAAATAAACAGAATGCAAGAGAGTATTTACATGATGCCATAGATCACCTAGATAGCCTTTTAACTCTATTTGATTTAGGCTATATAGATTTAGAAGATCGCTCTAATACTGAAATTTTGGTCAATTTAATTATAAAAAAATCTATAAATCTGCTATCGAAAGAAGATAGCGATGAGCTAAAGAGGTTGCAAGATAAGATACAAGAGAAATATTTAGTTAATTTTTCTATGTTTCAATCAATGCCAGATTTTTGGGGATTAGGGCAAGAGTTTCCTATTATGCCGATTTCTAATTTAGATAAAAAACCAACTCAAGCTGCTTCTATTTGGGATATTACTTGCGATAGTGATGGTGAAATTCCTTATAACACAAACTCTCCACTAAAACTTCATGATATTGATGTGCAAAAAGAGGAGTATTTTTTAGCCTTTTTCCTAACTGGTGCATATCAAGAAGTCTTAGGTATGAAACACAACCTCTTTACACACCCCACAGAGGTTGTTATAAAGTTTGATAACAATGGTGACTACTATTTTGACTCAATAATAGAAGCACAAAATTTAATAGATGTTTTAGATGATTTGGATTATGATATAGATGAGATAAAAAGAAATCTAAACACAATTATAGAGAAATCTAACCTAATTGACAATAGCCAAAAGAGTTATATTATCGAAAAGCTTCATCTATATTTAAGTGAAAATAGTTATCTTAAAACAATTCAAGCTACTAAAGTTTAAAGGTTATGTTATGAATTTAATAAAGATAATTATTAATGATTTTAAAACAGTTAAAAAAAATGACCCAGCGCTAAAGTCTAATTTTGAACTATTATTTAATTATCCTGGAGTTTGGGCACTACTATTTTATAGAGTGAGTAACTTTTTATATAAAAAAGGTTTAAGATTTATTCCAAGATTAATATCTGCACTTGGTCAATTTTTAACAACAGTAGATATTCACCCTGGAGCAACCATAGGAAAAGGTGTCTTTATAGACCATGCAATTGGTGTTGTAATTGGAGAGACTGCGATAGTAGGTAATAATGTAATAATTTATCAACAGGTTACTTTGGGTGGAGTTAGCCTAAGCAAAGGCAAAAGACATCCAACTATTGAAGATGGTGTAACAATAGGAGCTGGAGCAAAAGTTTTAGGTAATATTACAATAGGAAAAGATGCTAAAATTGGTGCAAACTCTGTAGTTATTAAAGATGTTCCAAGCGAATGCACTGCTGTTGGAGTTCCAGCACACATTACAAAAAGGCTAGATAATAAAGAGCCATTAAGACACAATATTATGCCAGATTTCGAAAAAGACCTATTTAAATACCTATTGGAGAGAATCGAGATATTAGAGAATGCTATAGAAAATAACACTAATATCAACATAGATAAGAATAAAGAAAATGAGTTAAATAGTGAACATAAAGAGTATATAGATTCAATAATAAAAGATTAGACTTTTCTATCTATTTGAAGATAAATTAGGTATAATATATACTAAATTTAATTAAGAGTTTTGGAGAAATTAATGGATGTTTTAATAGTTGGAAGTGGTGGCAGAGAGTATTCAATTGGGTATGCATT
>JALSPE010000087.1 GCA_026986085.1 Campylobacteraceae bacterium
CTTTTCTATCTATTTGAAGATAAATTAGGTATAATATATACTAAATTTAATTAAGAGTTTTGGAGAAATTAATGGATGTTTTAATAGTTGGAAGTGGTGGCAGAGAGTATTCAATTGGGTATGCATTAAAGAGAGATAAAAATGTTGATAAAATATTCTTTGCACCTGGTAACGGGGCTACTGATGACCTTGGAGAAAATATAGATATCAAAGATTTAGAAAAATTAGCAGATTTTGCCAAAGAGAACTCTATAGATTTAACAATAGTAGGTCCAGAAGATCCTTTGGTTAATGGTATTGTAGATATTTTTCAAGATAAAGGTTTAACAATATTTGGTCCTACAAAAGCAGCTGCTCAACTAGAAGGCTCTAAAGTTTTTATGAAAAATGCTCTCAAAAAGTATGGAGTTCCAACAGCAAAATATATTGAAACATCATCTATAGATGAAGCGACCCAATTTATTAATAGTATGAGCGAACCTATAGTTGTAAAAGCAGATGGATTATGTGCTGGAAAAGGTGTAATAATTGCCAAAACTAAAGATGAAGCAATAGAGGCTTCAAAAGGAATGTTAAGTGGGGAGAGCTTTGGTGATGCAGGAGCTAAAATAATTATAGAAGAGTATCTTGATGGATATGAGTTGTCAATTTTTGCAATATGTGATGGTAAAGATTATATAGTTTTACCAGCAGCACAAGATCATAAAAGATTATTAGATGGAGATGAGGGTCCAAACACAGGGGGTATGGGTGCATATGCTCCAACTCCTTTAGTAAATGATGATATATATAAAAAAGTTGAAGAGAGAGTAATTAAACCTACTCTAAAAGGTTTAGAGAGTGACGGAATACCTTTTAGTGGTGTGCTATTTATTGGTGTTATGGTTGTAAACTCTCAGCCATATATTCTAGAGTATAATGTTAGATTTGGTGACCCAGAATGCGAAGAGTTAATGGCTCTTTTGGACTCTCCTGCTAGTGAACTATTCTTAAAATCTGCAACAGGAGATTTAGCAAGTGCCAATATTAAATTTAAAGATAAATATGCCGTTGGCGTAGTATTAGCAAGTAAAAATTATCCCTATGGTAGCAGTGAACCAGCAGAAATTATAGTTGATGATATTGTTCATGAAGATTTAAAAGAGAATACATATATCGCTTATGCAGGGGTAAGCAAAGATGAAGATGGAAAACTTTTGGCAACAGGTGGTAGAGTTATGGTTTGTGTAGGTTTGGGGAGTTCAATAAGAGAAGCTAGAGATAGAGCATATATGCTTGTTGGACAAGTTCACTTTATTGGTAAAAAATGCAGAATGGATATTGCATATCAAGCATTAGATAAATTAAATTAGGAGTTGCGTGTGGAGAGATATAAATATGCATCAATAGGTAAAAGAGCAGTATCGTTTACGATTGATGATATTTTAGTATCGCTACTGTTTATAGCAATATTTTATAATCAAATAATCTCTCTTAAAACACAAGAGTTAATGATTAATTTTATAATAGAAAATAGTGGTGTGCTACTTATGTTAAGAGTTATATACCATACATTCTTTATTGGATACAATGGAGCAACTCTCGGTAAATATATTGTAAAGATAAGAGCAGTTGATGAGCAAACGGGTAATCTTTTACCTTGGAGTAGGGCATTTTTAAGAGCAATTGTAAGAACAATTGGTGAGAGTTTATTATATTTTACTTTTATTTTTGCCTTTTTTGATAAAAGAGTTCAGACTCTACATGATAAAATATCTAAATGTGTGGTGGTGGAAGATGTTAAAAATTAATAAAAAAATATTAGGTTTATCTATATTAGTATCAACAATAGTTAATGCTCAAGAGGTTAAAGTTTTTGCTAATAAAGTTATTGACCATGGAGATATTGCTAATATAGATGGTGGAGTTGTTATTGAGTATAAGGGTGATCTGCTAAGTGGTAAAAGTGCTGTTTATAATAGAAAAAACAATACAATTACTCTTAAAAATAAAGTAACTATCATTCAAACTAATGGTAAAAATATAAGAGCGAATGAACTTACTGTTAATTTAGATAATAATCATATTATATTTAAAGATTTTTTCCAAATTGATAAAGAGGATATCTGGATAAGTAGCACAAAAGCTAAAAAAGAGGATGACAAAATAAAGCTAAAAAATGCTCTATTTAGTAGTTGTCAAGTTGATAATCCAGATTGGATGATAGGTTTTGATAAAGCTATATATGACACAAAAGATAAAGTATTACATTTAAAAGATGCTAAAGTTTACATTAAAGATATCCCTGTTTTTTACTTTCCATACATAAGCCTACCTCTTGCAAAAGAGAGAAGAAGTGGCTTTTTAAGACCAATTGTTGGTAAAATTGGAGAAGAAGGATATCTGTATGAGCAACCATATTTTTGGGCAATATCAAAAAGCCAAGATTTAGAGATAAATCCGCAAATAAGAACAAATAGAGGATATGGATTATACTCAACATATAGATTCTATCATGATAAAGATGCTTTTGGAACAATTAAAGCTGGTTACTTTAAGGATAAAAATAGCTACACTAACAAATATAATTTGAAATATAAAGAGCATTACGGTATTGAGTTGGATTATCATAACAACTCTCTAATAGACTCTCTTGCTTCAGGAGAGTATGAAAATAAATTATACTTAAATGGATTATACTTTAGTGATTCTGATTATATAAATTTGCAAAATAGAGATAGGATGTCTCACCACAAAGTAGGATCATTTTATGAATCTAGATTAAACTATTTTGTAAAAAACAACTACTTCTATAGTGGCATTGGCTTTAGATATTTTAAATCAGATAGTAGTGTCAATAACAAAAATACTATACAAATTTTACCAAAATTAAATTTCCATATCCCATATACAAATATTATTTTTAATAACTTGTCATATATGGTGGATTTAACTGCTACTAACTACACAAGAGACGAAGGTAGCAAAGCCTTTAAGTTAAATCTAAAAGCTCCAATTGAGATGCACTTCTCATTGTTTAGCGGATATCTTAATTTAAATTTAAGTGAAGAGCTAGTATCCACAGCTTACGATTTCTACAATGTTCCGCTAGAACAAAAAAAATATAGCTCTATTGTAGCAAATCACAAAATTGAGTTATCTAGTGAAGTATCTAAACTCTATGAAAATGGAATACATACGGCATTATTTAGTGTGATATATACAAAAAGTAATATTATCAGTGAAGATTGGATGAAATATTCCCAAATACCTAAAGAGTTAAAAGATGACTTTATAGACTCTGTTCCTTTTGATTCTAAGGTAACTTTTAGAACACATCAATATTGGAAAAGTTACTCTAAAAAGTTAAATATAGATTATATTTTAGAAGCTCACTACTATCCAAAAGAGAGTAAATTAAGAGATCTAAATCAAGAGATTGGTATAAATTATAAAAATTGGAGCTTCTATTCAAATATAGGTTACTCTTTTGTATATAATAAAACTACTGGTATCTACAATAAAATATCATATAAAGAGAAGAAGTATGGATTATCGGTTGGATATTTATGGAAAAAAGATTATTTAAGCCTTGAGACATTAACAAAAGAGCTTACTGTAGGAGGCTACTATAACTATAGTGATAAATTATCATTTAGAGCAGGTGCAAACTATAATATAAAAGATACTCACTTAAAAAATTGGGAAGTAGGAGCAAATTTAAATAAAAAATGTTGGAGTATCGATTTTAAATTTGGTCAAGATATCAAACCAGTTATAAAAAGTGATGGCTCAAGAGGATCTATAAAAAACAACTATGTTGGGGTTCAATTAACTATTTTACCATTTGGAATATCATATGCAGGAGGAAGTTGATATACTAAAAGCTCTTGAAGTTCTAGGGCTTCCTTCATTTATTACAAAAAATGATATAAAAAATAGGTATAGAGAGTTGGCTAAAAAATATCATCCAGATATCTGTAAAGATGACAGTAAGATGAATCAAATAAATAGTGCATATAAAGTTCTAATAGAGTATATAGATAACTTTAGATACTCATTTGACGATAATGAACTCTCAAAACAGATGCCAAATATATCACATAGTAAAAACTTTAAACCATTTTAATAAAATAAACAACTTGTTTTATATATAAGTCATTACAGAGAGACACGCGAATTTATTCGTGTATATTGAGTATTTTAATCCAAATTATGCAATAGAATTGCCAAAATTAGTGATAATCTGACAATTTTATTACATAATTTGGGGTTTAATGTAATTTTTATTCTCGAATAGATTCGAGAACCTTATTTTTACATGGAACAAGCTTATTTAAACTAACTCAGTAGCCTTAGTTACATTATACTTTAATCCAATCTCCTCTTTTGTGCATCCAAGAGCAAGTGCTATCATTTGTGGTAAATGAAGAACAGGAAGCTCAATATCTCTACCCAACTGTTTACCTGCACTATCTTGTTTTAAATCCATATTTAACTGACAAAGAGGGCAGGGTGTTACCATTAAATCTGCATTATTATCTATTGCGTCAATTAAAGCTCCTCCACTTAAAGCATTACTCGTCTCTGGCGCTTGTAAATCAACATGAAAACCACAACACTTATTTTTACTCTCATAATCTACCGAATTACCCTCAAGTGCTTCAATTAATCTATCTATTGATGTTGGATTATATGGGCTCTCACCAGTATATTTTTCCATCAACTCTACTTTTTCAACAGCTTCTACTCCATACTCAGCTGCAACTGCTCCTGCAGAATTGTGCTTATAGTGAGTATGGCTTGGTCTGATGTTATGACATCCATAAAATGGTGCAATATTAAAATGACTCAATGGAACTTCTACCTTTTTAGATATATTCTCTAAACCATAGTCATCTATTAGAGCATATTGAAAATGGCGAACCGAACTTGTTCCCTTATACTCTAATCCAACCTCTGCTAACTTCTCATTAACTTTTTCTTTCATCTTTGGATCATTATCTAGGCGCTCTTTTGTCATAACAGTATTTAATTGACAAGTATTACATATTGTGACCATTGGCAAACCCAGCTTCTCTGCATAACATATATTTCTTGCATTTAACACTAAAGATAAAAACTCATCAAAGTCTTGTAAATGACTAGCACCACAACAACTTGCTTCATCTAAAAGCACTAGCTCTATTCCTAATTTTTTAGCAACAGCCATTGTAGAGGTTAGAAGCTCAGGTGTAGATTCTCTTGCAGTGCATCCAGTATAAAGTGCGTATTTTAAATTGCTCATAGCTTCATCCTTTATTTTAATTCATTTGTTTGTGATATTTCGATAAGTTTTTGAATCTCATCTAAATTTTTACTTCTTGGCATCTTCTTTTTAGCTATATCAAAAGGATGCACCTTCCCTGCTTTTATCATCTTTAAAGCCTCACTTAAATGTTTTACAACACCTAAGCCTTCTGAATATAGAACAATATCTTGCTCATCAAGATAACCAAATTTCTTAATTGATCTAATAAAGCCTTCAGCATGTTTTGTTGCTACATTTCGTTTTGCCACACCTTGTTCAAACTGCATATTATGAAGTTTAGTTATCTTCTCGATAGGATTTACATCTTTAGGGCAAGCTTCTGCGCATTCAAAACACTTAACACAATCCCAAACTCCAGCACCCATCTCTGAAGTCTTCTCTAATCTATCTCTACCTGCTTCATCTCTTGGGTCAATACTAAAGCGATAAGCTGCTGCAAATGCTGCTGGTCCTAAGTAGTCTTCATTAACCTCCAATACAGGACAAGCATAATGACACGCCCCACACTGAATACAATAATCTGCATCTAAGAACTGCTCTACTTGCTCTTGACTCATTATGGTTTCACTAGAAGGATGTGGTTCAACTTTCGTCTCAACATATGGTTTAACTTCTGCATGTTTCTCCCAAAAGTCTCCTTTATCAATAATCATATCTTTTACAGCTCTCTTCTTACTTTGTGGCTCAAATATTAACTCATCTCCAAATAACTCAACCAACTCAATAGCATTTTGTTTACATGCCAAGGTCGCTTTACCATTTACTTTAATACCACAAGCACCACAAATTCCGTGTCGGCAACTCCTTCTATAAGAGAAAGAGCCATCATGCTCCCACTTAATTCTGTTTAGCAAATCAAGTATCAACTCATCTTTACCAACCTCCATTTTATAGCTTTTATAGTATGGTAGGTAGTCAGTTTCTGCATTAAAACGAAACGCCTTAATTGTTACTTCTTGTTTTTGTTCGTTACCATTTTCCATTATAATCCCTTAATATTTTCTCTCTGTAGGCTCAAATTTACCAAGCACAACATCACCATACTCTATATCCAAGCTATACTCACCATTAAATTTAGCATATGTATGCTTTAAAAAGTTCTCATCATCTCTTTTTGTGTAATCCTCTCTATAATGTGCTCCACGGCTCTCTTTTCTAGCAATAGCACCCTCTACAATAAATAGAGAAAAATCTATCATATGTTTAAGCTCAATAGCCTCTTGTAAATCTGTATTAAATACTGTAGATTTATCATCAATTCTAATATTTTTGTATCTGTTGTAAATCTCTGTAAGTTTATCTCTTTGTTTAAGCAAAGACTCTTCGGTTCTAAATACACCAGCATCCATTGTCATACTCTCTTGAAGCTCAGCTCTAAGCTTAGGAACCCTCTCATCTCCATTATTAGTTTTTGTCCAATTAACCTGCTCTATCATATTTTTTGCATCATCTTTTGTAGCAGGAATTAACTCTAATTTATCTAAATCTTCAACCATAGACTCTCCAGATACTCTACCAAAAAACAAAGCTTCTAAAACAGAGTTTGCGCCAAGTCTATTTGCCCCATGAACGCTAACACAACTACACTCACCAGCAGCATACAAACCCTCTACAAACTCAGTTGGAGCTCTTCTTACTTGAGTTCTTTTATTTACTGGTATTCCCCCCATTGAGTAGTGAGCAGTTGCAGCAATCATAATAGGCTCTTTTAACATATCTTGCCCTAAGAATGTTATTGCCAAATCTCTAAGCTCTGGTAATTTAGTTAAAATTGTCTCTTTTGGTAAGTGTGTTAAGTCTATATATACAGCATCTTTATTTGGTCCCACACCTCTACCTTGTCTAATCTCTTCCATAATTGCACGGCTTACAACATCACGACTTGCCAACTCCATAGCATTTGGAGCATACTTCTCCATAAATCTTTCACCTTCAGAGTTAAAGAGTCTTCCACCTTCTCCTCTTGCAGCTTCAGAGATTAAAACTCCACTTCCTCCAAGTCCACTTGGATGAAATTGAACAAACTCCATATCTTCAAGTGGTAATCCACGACGAGCAAATATTGATAGTGCATCACCTGTATTTGCATGAGCATTAGAGTTGATTTTATAAGCTCTCCCATATCCTCCAGTTGCAAACATTGTAACTTTTGCATTAAATATTGCAGGTTCGCTTGTTCTTATATTAAATGCAGCTACACCTTTTGCTTTGCCATCTTCATACAAAACATCTGCACAATACCACTCATCAAATACCTCTATACCAGCTCTAAAAGCTTGTTCGTATATTGTTTGCAAAAGTGTTAATCCTGTTCTATCAGCTGCATAACAAGCTCTTGGTTTACTTTGTCCACCAAATGGTCTAACAGCTATTTTTCCCTCTTCGTTTCTTGAGAATACTGCTCCCATTCTCTCTGCCCATCGAATAGTCTCTGGAGCTTTTGAACACATAAATTCAATAGCATCTTGATCACCTAAATAATCGCTCCCTTTTACTGTATCAAACTCATGTAACTCCGTAGAGTCATCAGCACTTAAAGCTGCATTAATTCCACCCTGAGCTGCACCAGAGTGGCTTCTTAACGGATGAAGTTTTGTAACAACAGCAACCCTTTTACCAGCTTCTGCCAACTCTTTTGCTGCGGCAAGACCTGCTAAACCAGCCCCTACTACAACAGCATCATACTCATAAATCTTAACATCACTTAGCTGCATATAATACCTTTGAAAATAATTTGTATTATTATATAACCCTAGCTATATAAGATAGATTAATAAAACTATATAAGTGTATTACTTTATAGATTTAGTGTTAATTTGTTACATTATATAGTTATATTTTCGCATACAATACAAATAGTATTACTTTTATCAAAAGAGTCAATTATCCAAGTGTGGCGACTATTACTTAAATATGATTACAATACATTTTAATATTTTTTTGCAAATTTTATAAAATAGTCATACATTTAACTCTATTTAATAAAAATTTAAGCAAATGTTGTGTAAAATTGCGCCCACATTAAGAAGGACAGTTGGGTGAGTTGGCTGAAACCACACCCCTGCTAAGGGTGCGTACTCGAAAGGGTACCGAGGGTTCGAATCCCTCACTGTCCGCCATATATTCTACAAAATATAAAATCTTTTATTTTATTTAATAATTTAACTTTTACACCTAATTTTAACTTATAATTTAACACAAACAGTTCCACTGTAATACCTACAGAAAAAATTATATACAATCTCAAAAGATATTAAACACATAAAAGTTCAGCTATTTCATATTTAATATCCTCGGACCCTCGAATTCATTCGAGGTAAAAAAGTTTAAACTCCAGTAGTAAGCTCAATAGACGCGAATGAATTCGCGTATCCGTTTAAGTGGTATTTTTAGTTATATTGCAACATATAAAGTTAAGTTAATAATTACAAAAATTAAAATACAATTTTTCAACTAAATTATGCTTTTAAGATATATGCAAATATATATCTTAAAAATAATTAATAACTATATTTAGTGGTAAAGTGTAGCAATGGTTGCATATGCTGCGAAGAACATCAAGTGTGATATTCCTTCAAAATAGTTTGTTTCACCATTATCAGTTGTTTTCCATGCTAATATAATAGTAAGAAGTAGAGCTCCAACTTGAAAGGCATTAAAATCTAACATTAACTGAATTCCATTACTATAAGAGAGTAACATTAAAATTGGAACAGTAAGCATAATAGATACAGTAGAAGCACCCATGGCAATATTTACAACTCTTTGAATTTCATCATTTTTAGCCGCTTTAACTGCTGTCATAATTTCAGGAGATACCGCAATAATTGCAATTATCAAACCAGCAAGACCAGAAGAGATACCATAATCTTTTGCTAAAACCATACCATCTTTTGCAAAAATCTCTGCTAAAACACCAATCATAAATATGAGTATAAATATTACAAATAAATTCACAATACTTGGAAGTCTATCAAAGATATAACTATCATTACCTTGTATAATACACTCACTACTCTCTTTATCTTTATGCTTTTTTAATAAGAACATTCTACTTTTAGCTGTAGATTTAAAAAACTCTTTATGTGTTTTTGTCTGAAAAATAAATATAAAAATATAGAATATAAACAGAATAACAGAGATTACAACAGATGCTTGAAATAGTTTTTGTTCATTATTTGTATAGTTTAATATACTAGGAACCAACAGAGCACAAGTTGCAACAAGTAAAATTGTTGTGTATGTGCTAGATGTATCCTCGTTATGCTCCTGCTCTTTGTAGCTTAAACCACCAATCAAAACAGCAAGTCCTAACAAAACATTCATATCAACAATAACAGCAGAAATTATACCACCCTTTACAGTATCTAACCCTTGTTCTGTTCCTGTTGCATGTAGTATAATCATAAATAGTAAAACTATCTCTACAACAACTGCCGAAAATGTCAATACAAAACTTGCATATGGCTCTTCAAATCTCTCTGCAAGTATATCTGCAATCTCTGCAACAGTCATAGAAAAAGCACCAATTGCTATTGCCGTAAATATAACACTTAAATTTAAATTACCAAGAGAATGAAAGTAGAATGAAAGTAAAGAGAATATGACACCTAAAATAATATCTATATACTCAGCCAAAAAATGTTTTAAATAAACACCCTTACTAATCGAGGGAGGTTGCGAATCCAAAAATAACTCCTTAATTATAATTTTTCGATATGATATTGATTTAATCTTAATATCTAATTAGAGGTATCTCAAAATAGACACTTTTTTCACTTAAATTTGAAACTAAGCACAACTCATTAGCCAACTCTTTAATATAATCATCATGAGTGCAGTGCCTTCCACTCGAGCTAAATTTTAAATCTATTAATGAGTATCTTTGACCATCTATTATAATATGCTCACCAATTCCCAACTTTAGTGTAATATCTAAATAAGCAGTAGATTTAAATAGTGACAGACTCTTCCTTAATAGCTTTAAAAAGCCATTTTGATTAATCATGGTCTCTGGTAAATCCTGATCCGTAAAAAGTCTTATATCTGTATTTGATTCAATTTTAAATTGAACTATAGCAATATCTAAAAGCTTATTAATATTAGTTAATATGTTACTATTTTTGGGGCTTTTTTTCTCTCTCTTTTCTCTTGGTCTATAGTATAATCTAACAGCAATCCACTCATCACAATTATAACTTACATTAATTGCATAAAAATTTAATTGATTATAGTTTAACTCAATTTGTGTAGTTTTAGAACCATACTCTTTTGGTGCATGTTTTAGGGCAATATTAAAAATATCTTGCACAGAGGCATAACTCATTAAAATCTCTGCATTTGAGTTTAGATATAAAATCTTTCCACTATGATTAAATACAACTATTGGATTATTATCAACCTCTAGTAAAAATTTATAATCTATTTCAGAGCTGTTCATTTATCTTTTTCCTTAAAGTATTTCTATTTATCCCCAATACATCCGATAGCTTCAATTGAGATTTATATATATCCAATCCAGCGCTTAAAAGTGCCTTTTCAAATATTTCCAAATGCTCTTTGTATATATTACTGCCTTCATAATTGTTATAAAAGTAGTTATATAGTATCTTATATATATCACTTTTATCTAAATTTTTAAGTAATACAGATTTATATATAGAGCTCTTTAAACTCTTTAAATTTTTAGATATATCAATATCAGATGAATCAATCTCTACCTCTTTATCTATATTGTATATCTTTTTTGCCTCTTCTATATACTCTTTACTAAACAACTTAACATCATCTTCTCTCTCCCGTAAAGATGGAATATGATATATAAATGCAAATTTATCTTCCAATCTGCTACTTATAGTTTTACTATTACAAATTGCCACAATATTGCTATTTTCAAAATCTAAAAAGTCCAAATCTGTAACTTTTTCAAAATTAGTTATTACAACATAGCTACTCTCATTTAAAGCTTTTTGTATATCTTTTAAATTCTCTCCACTTACCCAAATAGACTCTTTATACAATTTGCTAACCATACTCTTTTTGCCAACATGCGCTTCTCCATATATCAAAGATGATACAAGTAAATCTTTAGTATTCTCCAAAGATTGGTATATTCTACTAATTGTTTCAGATTGGCTAATTATATACATATAAACTCCCTAAAATATATACAATATAATATATAAACTATGCTTAAAAAGTAATCAATTATACTCTTTTAAAGCTTTTTATTAAAAATATTATAATTAATAGTTCATTTATAAGTAGTAAATAGTGTAGATTATAAACTTGATCTTGCTTATTAGCAATAGAGTAGAAATTTTCTATAAATTTATAAAAGAGATAAGAGGCAACCATCCCAATTAAATACCCAATCTGCTTTGCGCTATCTACATCTTTTAAATTATCATCACTCTTTAGGGCTAGTGTTTCAGCTCTAACTAAGTAGCTTCCAAAAGTAAAAGTAATTTGATAACCAATATATATTAACAAAGCAGTAGAGTAGGTATATGGCTTTAATAAAAAAAAGATAACAACCACTAAAATAACAACCTCAACAAATAGAGATAGCCTAAAAAACCACTCTATTGTCATAATATATGGATATGCTCTTGCAATAAAAAGCATACCCAATGCCAATGCAATACCACCCAAAGAGTATATAGATGGAGATAGTGGAGTGTATAAAATAAATACACTCCCAACACTCAAACCCAAAAAGAGTGAGTTTAAGAGTTTATATATAATATAATTTTTTCTATTTATCTCTAAAGTTCCATTTTGCATTAAAATTTATACTCTACCCTTGCGCTAATTTCTCTACCAGCTGTGCTATAACCTTTTACACTCTCATACTTTTTATTTAATACATTTTTAGCACTTATACTAAATGATAGATTTTTATTTATAGTTTGTCTATAGTTTAAATTTACTAAAGTATAAGATTTTAACTCAACATCAGTTGGTAAATAATTAATATATGCCAAATCACTTCTCTTACCTACATATTGAATATTTGCACCTATTGTAATATTATCTGTTGGGTAGTAATCTACAAATAAATTTGCACTATTTTTTGGAACTCTGTAAAACTTATTACCCTTTTTGTCCTCTACATCAAATATATGTGTATAGTTAAATCTAATACTTAATGGAAGCTTTTCAAAGTTGTAACTAGAGCTAACCTCTATACCTTTTCTCTTAATATTATAATCTAAATTATAATATTTCCACGATCCACCATCAAATGCAATAGTATCTTTTGTTTTAGCATAAAAGTATGTAATATTTAACACTCTCTTATACCCTAAAGTAAACTCAAACCCATTTGTAGATTCTGGATTTAACTCAATACCAACCATTGGATTAGCAAATTGATATAAGCTAGGAGTCTTATATGCACTATATACATTAAATCCACTATGCAATCCAGGTAAAAACTTACAATCTCTCTTAACACCTACACGATATGTAAATTTATTCTTAAAGTTATTAAATTTGTCATATCTAAGCGTTGCGTTAAATAGTGTTTTAGCACCTAAAAGTTCATCAAAGCTATAACCATATCCAGCCCAAATAGCCTTGTTATTGTAGCTATCTTTAGAGTATGTTGTGCTAGAACTGTATCTATTATACTCCAACCCACCACTAACCATATGTTTTCCTAATATCTTTTTAGCATCTATAGAGTATCTATCACTCTTTCCATTAAAATCAGATATACCAAACGAAGATGTATAATCTCTCTTTATATCGTTTCTACTAGCTTTTGCATTTAATTCAAAACCATTTTTACTATAGTTGTATCCAATGCCATATAGTTTCTCTTTAAAAGTAAATTTCTCCAAAGTTGAGTTTGCATTAGATGATGAATCATACTCTCCATTAGCATCTATATTATTATGAAAAATATCTACTTTAGAGTTTTTATCTATATTTAAAGATGCTCTAAAGTTAAATCTCTTATTTTTGTAACCATCAGCCTCAGCATCTCGAGGGAGTAGGGCAGAGAAGCCATTTGTCTTATAATAATCACCACTTATATAAAAATTACCAGCCTTACAGCTAGAGCCAATACCAAATCCAGCCTTTTTACTACTATATTTACCATATTCAGAATATAAATAGTTACCATTACTTTTTGTAACAATATTAACTACACCAGCAACAGCGTCAGCACCCCATAGACCACTTTGAGCCCCCTTTACTATCTCGATTCTATCTACATTAGATATCATTACATTTGGAATACTAGAGCTAAAAGATGGGTCAGTAGGGTCACTTAAAGGAACACCATCTAATAAAAATTTAACATTACCACTACCAAAACCTCTTAAATATACACTAGAGTTTGCTCCAGCCCCACCATTAGAAGATACAGAAAATCCAGACACATTAGATAATACCTCTTCTATACTCTTATAACCTCTATCTTCAATATCTTCACCAGTAATTACAACCACATTTGCAGTAGTATCAGACACCTTTGTATTAAACCTGTCACTAGCAGTTACTGTAATATCTTTTAACTTATACACCCCTTGCGCATTTGTATTTAATGTAAGTAAAAGCAATGTAGAAAGTGAATATAAAACTCTTTTTTTCATCATAATCCTTCTTTTTAAAAAGAATTATGCCCAAAGAAGTTAAAATATAGATTATAAATCTGTCAAGTTTATGTTGTAAAATGCTTAAAAAGAACAATCCATGACTCTCATAAAAAAATATAAACATAAAATTACCAATAAAGAACTAACTTACACCCCACGGTCTTTCGAATTTAAAAGCCTAACACTCACTCTTCCTAATCCTCAAATTCATTCGAGGCAAAAAGTTCAAAGTGCATCGAAGCCACAACAAACGCGAATTAATTCGTATGTTCGTAAAAAGCAAAACGAACCTGCCGAAATAAAAAATTAAAACACGCCACTCTTCTGGACCCTCGAATTCATTCGAGGCAAAAAGCCAAAACAACATTTAAGCGGAAACAAACGCGAATGAATTCGCGTGTCCGTGAAACTCTATTCTAAATAAAAAACTACAATTTAACTTTAAAACAACAACTCAAAAAACTACTACTATATTGTATGCATCTTCAAAGCTCTCTCTAAATCCTCTTTTGTATCAATACCAAAGCTATGGCTTACTACCTCTTTTATAGCTATTTGGTAGCTATTTTCTAAAACTCTTAACTGCTCTAGCTTTTCTATATCTTCCAAATAAGAGTTACCCATTTGACAAAATGCTTTTAACTTTTTATATGTAAAACCATAAAGCCCCAAGTGTGCCTTAAATTTATCTCTACTTGCATCTCTGTCGTATGGTATTAATGCCCTAGAGAAATATAGTGCCTTACCATCTATGCTAGTTACAACTTTAACCAAATTTGGGCTCTTTGCATGAGTATAATCTACCAGTTTATAAAGCGTTGTAGCAATTACTCTCTCATCATCTGCATACTCTTTTGTTAAATCATAAAGAGTTTTAACCACACTATCTTCTATAAAAGGCTCATCTGCTTGAACATTTATGATAATCTCATCATCATTAACTCCAAGTTTTGTAGCAGCTTCGTAAATTCTATCTGTTCCAGAACTACAGCTACTGCTAGTCATCACAGCATCAAACCCACTACTTTTTGCAACATCTATAACATCTTTAGAATCTGTAGCAATTAATACTCTATCGATATCTTCAACAGCCTTTGCAGTGCGTATAACCATTGGTAAACCATCAATATCGGCTAATACTTTATTTGGAAAACGAGACGACTCAACTCTAGCAGGTATTATAATCATACTTATCCTTATAAGTGCATTTGGGTATAATTATACCACGATTTTGTAAAAAGGAAAGCTAATGAAAGCACTTTTAAGTGTAAGTAACAAAGATGGTATAGTAGAGTTTGCCCAAGGCTTAGAGGCACTAGGGTTCGAGATTATCTCAACAGGTGGAACATACAAAAAGTTAAACCAAGCAGGTGTAAAAGTAATCGAAATAGATGAAGTTACAAAATTTCCAGAGTGTTTTGATGGTAGAGTAAAAACTCTAAATCCATTCGTTCATGGAGGTATTTTATACAAAAGAGATAACAACTCTCATCAGGCTCAAGCAAAAGAGTTAGGGGTAGAAGCAATAGATTTAGTCTGTGTAAATTTATATCCATTTAAAGAGACAATTGAGCGAACAGACAATTTTGATGAAATTATAGAAAATATAGATATTGGTGGACCAACAATGGTAAGAAGTGCTGCTAAAAACTTTAATGATGTCTTAATAGTTACAGATACAAATGACTACTCAAAAGTATTAGAAGCAATAGGCTCAAAAAATGATACACTAGAATTTAGAAGAGATTTAATGATAAAAGCATACGAGCACACAGCAGCTTATGACTCTATGATTGCAAACTATATGAATGGTCGCTTTAACAATGGATTTGGTGCAAAACAATTTATAGTAGGCAATAAAGTATTTAATACAAGATATGGCGAAAACCCACATCAAGATGGAGCACTATATGAGTTTGAAAATTTCTATAGCCAACACCTTAAAACAGTTAAAGGTGAAGCTAGTTTCAATAACCTAACAGATATTAACTCAGCCGTAAAAATTGCCACTAGTTTTGGAGAAAAAAATGCCGTATGCATAGTAAAACACGGTAACCCATGTGGATTTGCAATAAAAGAGAATCTGCTTCAAAGCTATACAGAGGCTCTAAAGAGCGACCCAATCTCTGCTTTTGGTGGTGTTGTGGCAGTTAATGGTATTGTAGATTTAGAGTTGGCAAAAAAGATGAATGAGCTATTTTTAGAAGTAATAGTAGCAGGTGGATTTAGCGACGAAGCATTAGAAGAGTTTAGTAAGAAAAAACGCCTTAAACTATTTAGCTTCAATAGCAATAAACTTCAATCAGCAAAAGATAAATATGACTTTAAACATATAAATGGAGGTTTTGTATTTCAAAATAGCGACTGTATATGTGATAACGAAGTAAAAAATGCAAAATGTGTAACAACAAAACAAGCAACACAAAATGAGTTATTAGATTTAGAAATAGCATGGAAAGTAGCTGGTTTAACAAAAAGTAACTGTGTAGTATATGTTAAAGATGGTGCAATGGTAGCAGTAGGAATGGGAATGACAAGCCGTGTAGATGCAGCTGAGTGTGCAATTAAAAAAGCAAAAGAGTTAGGTTTAAATATAGAAGGCTCAACCCTAGCATCCGAAGCATTTTTCCCATTTAGAGACTCAGTAGATGCAGCAGCAAGTGCCAAAGTAAAAGCAATCATCCAACCAGGAGGAAGTATAAGAGACAAAGAAGTAATAGAAGCAGCAAATCAACACAATATAGCAATGTATTTCACAACAGTAAGACACTTCTTACATTAGTAAGTAGTGTTGGCAGTTGTAAGGTAAGTATTAATACATAAAGAGTTATTAATACTTTATCCTTAACCTTCGCACCTAATTTTAACTTATATTTTCACACAAATAGTTCCGTTAAAATAACCTCTGAAAAATATAAATATACAATATCAAGAGATATTACTACGCTTTGATGACTCAAAGCTCTCTTTTGTGTAAACTCATATGATATGATAGCTAAAAAAATTTAAGCTGAAATTATATAATTATGCTATAATTTCTCAAAAAATGAATATTTTAGAAGAGTTTCAAAATTATAATTTATTATATATCGAGGATGACAAAGATTTAAGCAAAGAGGCTTACACTCTGTTTGAAAAAGTTTTTCATAGAGTATATGTCGCAAATAATGGTGTTGAAGGTTTGAGTCTTTTTAAATCTAATGATATCGACATAATTATATCAGATATCAAAATGCCAAAGCTAAATGGTATCGATATGGTTGCCAAAATTAGAGAGATAAATACTTCCATACCTATTATACTTACAAGTGCTTATGATGATAAATATCTCTTAAAAAATGCTCTTCAATTAAATATTACATACTTTATAGAAAAACCTTATAATTTAAATGAACTAAAAGAGGCACTATCTGAAGCTCTTAAACTGCTAAAATCTTTAGATAACTATTTTGACTTTAAAGATGGGCATAGATTTAATTTAGATAATTTAGAGCTTTTTCATAAAGATTTTCCGATACATCTTATGCCTCAAGAAAGAAAAATACTAAAAGTTTTAATCAAAAACCATCCTAATGTTGTATCGTATGAGAGTTTAGAGTATCTTTTAAATGAAGGAGAATATACATCAAAAGAGGCATTAAGAGTTGCTATTGGTGCTTTAAGAAAAAAGATAGGCAAAGAAAAGATTAAAAATCGCT